>JAIDJJ010000359.1 GCA_029052265.1 Muribaculaceae bacterium | reverse complement strand
ATATGTGGTTTCAAAATCCTTATGTTTCTCAAGAAAGGCATCAGGATTATAGAAACGATAAGGGATCTGATCGGCAAGAGTCTGCCAGTCACTCCAGGTCGAGCCGAAATAATCATACTGCAAAGCCGACTCCATCCAGTTTTTCTCCAGCTCGTCGATATCTGCTTCCGACGACCGGAAAATCAGTTCCTTTATCCTCTCCACTCCGGCAGAAGAGGAAGGCACTTTCATATATATACCTTTGATCAAAGGAGACTCTGTCAAGAGTTCGCGCTTATGCGATTCGTAATACGCCCTTATATCGGCATCATCCGCCTTCTGCCTTTGACTCTCTTTCATCCTCCCGAGATATTCCATCACAATCAGCCGGTTGCGGTATGCCTCCACTTTTCTGTCGATTTCGTCTATGTCGGGGAGTTTGCTTTCTGCAAGTTCTACAAGTACGGCTGATTCAATCCAATTTCCGACAATCCGGTCAAACAACGCCGCACTGTCTGCAGGCTCGATCCCTACAGGGATTTTTGCCTCCACTTCCTGAAGAGAAAGTGTCTTGCCATCCATTTTCAACAGAATATCTCCGGTGTCATCAACAGGCTTGTCACCTCCACATGTAGTGAAAAAAGAAACCAGCACAGCCAACCCGCACACCCGTATAGGCACACACAAGCGCGACCTGAGTTCCTGTTTCCTCATGCCGCGCCCTGATTTATCGGCTGACCTCTTCTGATTCATTAAAGTTATTTCACTTTTTTAATCTCTTTTTTATTTATTTTTACAGGATAAGTCCGCTTAAGCCATTCTTCCCATTCTGATTCCAATTGCATCTGGTAGTCTGTTATCACCTGACCTTTCACGTCGTTCAATTCTTCCGGAGAATCCAAGACGCGTCCGGAATGCAAAAAGTATGTGGTGTATTTGGCAATCTGAGGTTTGACTGCCGGAGCGCCGAACATAATATTGTCAACCATCGGATTCACTCCCTCACTCACCAGAATGCGTTCTATTTTGGCATCTCCCGTAAATTCTTTTCTCACTGTCGCCACAACTTCCGACTCCGGGACATTTGCAAGCCTCTTGCGTATTTCAGATGCTACCGAATCGTTTGAAGCCTGAATCAGAAATCCTTTCGCTTTCGGTGACTCCCACTTGTATTCATTCTTGTGGTCCAGATAATATTTCCCCAATCCCACGCTGTCTTTAGCAGCCTTGTCCCATACCTTGGCAAGACTCACCTCATAAAGAAGTGTGCCGTCATGATACTCATTCAATAGATTCCTATAATCACTTTCATTGACATACAGCCAGTCTTCTTCAGCCGAAAGAAGTTTTGTCGATAAAAATGTATCGTAACTCTTCTTTATGCTATAAAAGGATACATCTGGAATTTTAAGATCTTTGAGATATTCCATAAATTCGGAAACAGGTATCCCCACTCCATCCACTTCTGCTATAGCGATGTCTGCCAAAGGCGACTCGGAATATCGGGAAATCATTTTTTCAAAACCTTCCTCCGACACACAGTCACAGATATCTTCCAAAACATTTGAACATTTCCGGGCATTATGCTTAGACATGAGCTTTTTGTCTCTGTTTTCCATGACATGACGGTAGCGGTCGTCGCGTGGGTTTGCTATCGCCCTCATCACTTCTGCCCGCAATTGTTCACAAGTCGGCAAGGGAAGGTCTTCTGACTTTTTCAAAATGTGCCATCCGTAAATACTCCTGACAGGACGGCTTATTTCGCCTGGACGCAAGGCATATGCCGCCTCCTCAAACTCCGGAACCATCTCCCCGGCGCCAAAAGCAGGGAGATCCCCGCCCTGACGCGCAGAGCCCTTGTCATCAGAAAGTGCTTTGGCGATAGAAGAGAACGACGACGGATCAGCAATCACAATATTATATATGC
>JAIDJJ010000358.1 GCA_029052265.1 Muribaculaceae bacterium | reverse complement strand
GATTACTACACCCAACCGGGAAAGCTTTGGCGGCTGTTTTCCGATGAAGATAAGACAGCAACATGTGAGAATACGGCAAGGGCTATGGAAGGAGTGCCTCTTTTTATAAAACAAAGGCATGTAAGAGCATGTCATAATGCTGACCCGGAATATGGAGAGAGGCTCAGCCAAGCTCTTGGAATAGATCTTCAAGAGGCACTTACAGCCGAAGATCCGGCACATCCATCATGGGATAAGCGGAGTGTAAATCATACATAAATAACCAAACAAAAACATACCGGAATATCTCAGATCTGACATATTCCGGTATGTTTTATCTTTTGTTAAAATATGTTAAAACTCGCTCGAAAAGTGGAATTTGATCTTGGGAAAGTCATTGCGCGCCATCTGGAGCACATAATTTGAGTCTGCCAGGAACACGTCTCTGCCTTCTTTGTCGACAGCCATAAACTGGTGCTTGCGCTTCTTGAATGCTTCCAATGCTTCCTTGTCATCGCTTTCTATCCAGCAAGCCTTATAAAGGCTTATGGGCTCCCAACGGCACTGCGCACCATATTCATGCAATAATCTATACTGTATCACTTCAAATTGCAGCTGACCTACAGTGCCGATAATCTTTCTTCCATTAAAGCTGTTCGTAAACATCTGAGCTACGCCTTCATCCATTAACTGACGAATACCCTTGTCAAGCTGTTTCGCCTTCATCGGATCGGCATTTTCTATATATTTAAACATCTCAGGAGAGAACGAGGGGAGTCCTTTGAAATGAAGCAATTCTCCGGAAGTTAGAGTATCACCTATCTTAAAGTTGCCTGTGTCGGGAATACCTACTATATCTCCAGGATATGCCTCGTCAACCACATTCTTTTTCTGCGCCATGAAAGCTGTGGGGGCGGCAAATCTCATCATTTTGTCACTGCGCACATGGCGATAGTTGACATTCCTTTCAAATTTGCCGGAACAGATTTTCACGAAGGCTATGCAAGAGCGGTGGTTAGGGTCCATATTGGCATGGATCTTAAACACAAAACCGGAGAAAGCCTCTTCCTGTGGATCTACACGACGTTCAACAGCCTCGATAGGTTGGGGGGCAGGTGCAATCTTTACAAAACAATCAAGAAGTTCTTTAACGCCAAATGTATTTAACGCCGAACCGAAAAATACCGGCGCCACTTTACCGGCAAGATAATCATCCACGTTAAATTCCGGATAGACTCCATCTATCAGTTCAAGATCTTCCCTCAATTTCTCAGCATCCGCTTCACCTACAAGCTCATCGACCAATGGAGAATTTACATCTTCAATTTCAACACGCTCGCTTATCGTCTGTTTTGACGGAGTGAACAGGTCAAGACCTTGTTCATAGATATTGTAAACGCCTTTGAATTTGGCACCGATATTTATAGGCCAGGAAAGAGGACGGACGCCTATCTGCAATTCCTGTTCCAATTCATCAAGAATGTCGAAAGGATCCCTTCCTTCACGGTCAAGTTTGTTTACAAATATGATCACAGGAGTGTTGCGCATACGACACACTTCCATCAGTCGCCGTGTCTGTGTTTCCACACCCTTGGCCACATCGACAAC
>JAIDJJ010000357.1 GCA_029052265.1 Muribaculaceae bacterium | reverse complement strand
TGTTAAGACAGAGGCACCACTTGGCATAAACGGTTCCTCTGTCTTAGTTTTACAATTTCATTAATATGCGAACTTTTCCTTTCTTTATCATTCTGTTTTTAATTGCAGCCACAGCGTCTGCCTGGGATGTAAATAAAAAATACGACGGTCCCAAGACTCCGACAACAGACACGACATGGCACCCTGACATCCTCAACGGATATGAGGCACGCTATGTAAATCAGGGAGAAGCTTTCGACGGACCTTGCCGGTCTACAATAATACGGAAGCTTTGCAAAAACGGATCCACAAAAGCTTTTCTTTATATCCACGGCTTCAACGATTATTTCTTTCAGTCTGAGATGGGAGAACTTTTTGTAGACTCCGGATACAATTTCTACGCAGTCGACCTCCGACGTTACGGCAGAAGCCGTGAGCCTTGGCAATATCCATTCAATATCCGCGACCAAAAGGAATACTTTGCCGACATCGATTCCGCACTTTCACAGATAAGGAAAGACGGAAATACCGACATAACCCTTGGAGGGCACTCCACCGGAGGTCTGACCGTTTCTTATTTTGGAGCGGTGCGCGGCAATCTTGCCGGCGTGAACCGTATCGTCACGGACAGCCCTTTTCTCGAATGGAACTACTCCCCTTTCATGAGGAATGTGGCTGTCCCGATAGTCGGTTTTTTTGGAAAGTTCTTTAAAAATGCAAAGATCAAACAGTCTCATTGCGATGGTTACGCCTACAGCCTGTTGAAAGAATATTATGGGGAATGGGTTTACAATACTGACTGGAAAATGGTATATTCTCCACCAGTGACAGCATCGTGGGTCAACTCAATAAACACCGCACAAAGCAAACTGTTCAAAAATGCAAAAAACATAACCGTCCCTATCCTTGTAATGCACAGCAGCCGTAAAATAGAAGGATGTGACTACTCACCCGTGTTCCAGACCGGGGATGCAGTGCTTGATCCTGAAATGATACGGAAACAAGGTGAAAAGCTGGGGTCAAGAAGAGTGGTCTGTGCAATAGACAGTGGACTCCACGATCTGATCCTCAGCAGTGAAAAAGCCCGTGAGGCTGCCTACGATTCTATATTTTCCTTTATTCGTTCAAACCCCTGATCAGAATACTTTATTATCATTTGCTTGCAAGTGTGCACCTTTTTTAATACTTTTGCATAATCACATACGAATTTTCCGAAATGCCAGAGTATGGAAAAGACTAAAGACACTCTCAGCACGGTTGAAAAGCGGGAAATAATCTCTCTTCTCAGCCAGGTCAGGATTTTCACCAGCAAACGTTTTTCAACTGAGGAGATAGCAAGATTCCGTCAGTTGATGCGTCATGCAATGCGGAAATCGACAAAACCTCATGACCGGAAAGGGCTCCCCGTCTCAATTCTGACACTGAAATGGGCACTTCTTTTTGCAGAAGCCATCGAACCGGCCCACAACATACTTCTCGCTATCGGACTATATCCGATATTATCTGACGGACACACCGACATTGCTTCCATTCGGAAAGACTGGGGAGAGGATGTTGCCGGATTATTGACAGCTCTCGCTTCTGTCGATAAATTTTCAAGCAAGAACAATGCTGTTCACCAGGATAATTTCCGTGGACTTATGCTCGCGCTTGCTGACGATATCAGGGTAATAATCGCCATGATCGTAAGGAATCTTGTCCTGATGCGTTCCATCAATCATCATCCGGACGAGGAATGGGTGCGCAATATCGCCTTTGAGGCAAACTGCCTCTATGCTCAACTCGCACACCGTCTCGGACTATACAAAATAAAAGGAGAACTCGAAGACCTTTCCCTAAAATATACAAACCGGGAAATATACACCCAGATTGCCCACAAACTGAATGAGACAAAACGGAGCCGCGAAGCTTATATAAAATCTTTCATTGATCCTGTAAAAGAGAAACTGACGGAAGCCGGATTAAATTTCGACATCAAAGGAAGGACAAAGTCAATCTCTTCCATCTGGAATAAAATGAAAAAACAGAAGGTCGACCTACAGGGAATATACGACCTCTTCGCCATCCGCGTGATAATCGACACTCCTAAAGAAAAGGAAAAAAGCGATTGCTGGCTTGCGTATTCAATCGTGGCTGATATGTATACTGCAAACCCGGCAAGAATGAAAGACTGGATATCTATCCCCAAAAGCAATGGATATGAGAGTCTGCACGCTACTGTGATGGGACCGGGATCCAAATGGGTCGAGGTGCAGTTCCGTACAAAACGTATGGATCTCGTGGCAGAAAAAGGTCTTGCAGCACACTGGAGATATAAAGGTGTAAAAAGCGACAGCACGGATCAATGGATGACCAATATACGCGATATCCTTGAAACTGCCGAAAGCGGTCCGATGCAGCTCATGAAAGACATGAAAATGGACATATACGGCAAAGAGGTGTTCGCTTTCACTCCTAAAGGCGACCTTTTCCGTATGGCTTCCGGAGCTACTGTGCTCGATTTCGCTTTTCTGATCCATACAAACGTGGGGGCGCATTGCACCGGTGCAATCGTCAACGGGCAACACCGGAAAATCACATACCGGATATGCAACGGTGACACTGTCGAGATACTTACATCTGCAAATCAGACCCCGAAAGCTGACTGGCTGAACATTGTGGTCAGCACAAAAGCCCGCAACAAGATTAAGCAAAGCCTCAATGAAGAGCTTCAGAGACGTGCCGATCTCGGCAAAGAGATGCTTGAAAGACGTGCGAAAAACCGAAAGGTGGAAATCGAGGAGGCTGTCCTGATGAAACTCATCGGGAAAGCGGGATATAAATACGCCAACGAGTTTTTCGCCGATATGGCTGACGAAAAAATCGATCCCGGAAAGTTCCTTTCCTCATATGTGGAAGAG
>JAIDJJ010000356.1 GCA_029052265.1 Muribaculaceae bacterium | reverse complement strand
GCATAATGCACCCGCCTTTGCTTTTCCAATTCCGACTCCAAATCTATTTCTGATTTCATCGAGCCGACCGCATTCAAAAACAGTCCGAGGATAATCAATCCGCACATCACTTCCACTGCCGTGACAGCCTGTGCCCAGCCATGCGCCGGTGTGTAATCGCCGAAACCGAGCGTGGTTATTGTGACGATACTGTAATATAGCCACGATCCGAAATCCGTGCCGGCGTTATCGGGAATCCGGAATTGCGAATCCGGAAGCCACCAATAGATAAGGGCGAACACCGGCATCAGGCACACGTATGAGCATATCCACACAAGAGGTCGGATATTTGATACCACATGAAAAAAGTGGCGGAACCAGTTAGACGTATTTTGAAGCGACATAGAAATGATTATTTCTAACTATAACACATTCTACTCCCCTTTAGATTAACCCATTTCGATTCACTGACAAAAAATATCGGCCAAGAATATTTAAACCCTTGACCGATATTCTTTTATTTTGAAATTCGCATATCATTATGGTCGCAATCGTAGAGTAATGACCAACTAATGGCTAACGACTAATCGACTAACGACTAAAAAAGTCACTGCTTGTTCTTCTGAATCTGCTCGTTCATCCTTTCGGTTGTCTCAAGGGCTGACCATGTGTTCCGTGCCTTTTTCTCAACGCCGATCGCCACCTTCACATTCGGCTTCTCAAACGAAAGAACGTAACCGGCACTGTCAGGAGACATGACAACAGGAAGACCTTTCACATCTACCGAACGATACACTCCGCTGTCGCCCTTCTCAAACGGCTTTTCAAGTACCACCTTGTAGTCGATCTTTGTGCGGTTGCCGTTTTCATACACATAAATAGCAGAAAGATCCGGGCTCAAAGAAAAGAAAACCCTGCCATCAAACTTCCCTTTGCGTGCATTCGTGCCTGTGATATCATAACTTGTAGCGTCGTACAATCCGCTATGAAGCGGCTGGGTGGCATAAAACGCATCGTCATCTACGGGAGCAGCCGCTGTTTTTTCTTTAGATCCGCCGCAAGATACAAACAACAGCAGCGCAGCAAAGAAACTGAAAATTGAAGTTGTCTTCATAAAATTCAAGATTTAAGTTAGTTTTTCATGCCCAAAAGTAATCATAAAATTCCATTCTTGCAAAATTTAAACATTACAAAATATATTTAATTAATACACTAACTAAATAAGTACCAACGAAAAATAAATGAACAAATGCCAGGCATATATTGCGGCAATCTATAAAGCCGTTCATCAGTCGTTATGGAACCCC
>JAIDJJ010000355.1 GCA_029052265.1 Muribaculaceae bacterium | reverse complement strand
GCCTCGCCGGGTACAAGAAGTTCTTCCCCGTCAGCAAACAGCGGAATGTCGCCATCACGGAATCCGATCTTATGTGCTTCTCCGGAATATGCCATACCCATTTCCGCATTCTTGAAAGTGACATATCTTTCACCTGTGGCATATACTATTCCGGCATAAATCACAATTGCGAGAAGAAAGTTGAAGAGCACACCGGCTATCATTATGAGAAGACGTTGCCATGCCGGTTTTGTTCGGAATTCCCATTCCTTGGGAGGCTGTTGCATCTGCTCTTTGTCCATCGACTCGTCGATCATGCCCGATATCTTGCAATATCCTCCGAGAGGAAGCCATCCGATACCGTATTCAGTATCGCCCCAGAAAGAGGATTTTTTCTTTTTCCCGTGCTTGGATGATGCTTCAGATTCCGAGCCTTCGTCAGAGTCAGCACCCGAAAGATTTTTTTGTTTGCCTAAGCCTCCGATATATTTTTTAGGTTTCCATTTAAACAATTCTGTCCAAGGATCGAAAAAAATATAAAACTTTTCCACTTTCACTCCGAAAATACGGGCGAAAAGGAAATGACCGAATTCATGAATGATCACCAATAAGGCGAAAGCCATTATCAGCTGAGTGGCTTTGATAAGAAATGTATCCATTTAAAATTATTGTATGTCTCCGGATGTGGAGGCAATGTTTAGAAAAAAGTTAAAAATCAGGAATTGGCAGAAAGCCATTCGTCAGCGCGTGTGAGTGCGTCATCGTTGGTGGCTATCAGATCCTGGAGTGAGGGATCGGCTACGAACGGGGTCTGTTGCATGATTGAGCTGACGAGCCTGGGCATGTCGGTAAACTTTATTTTACCCGACAAAAACGCAGCCACCCCTTTTTCATTTGCAGCGTTGAGAATGCACGGCATATTTCCGCCTGCCTTTATTGCATCGAATGCATAAGTCAGAAGCGGGAATTTTTCATAGTCAGGCGCTTCAAACGTAAGGTTGGCATATTGGGTGAGACTAAGCCCCGGCTTGTCGGTGGAAAGACGTTCAGGATATCCAAGCGCATAACGAATAGGGAGATGCATGTCGGGTATGCCAAGCTGCGCTTTTATTGATCCGTCGTTAAATTCCACCATTGAGTGGACGATGCTTTGCGGATGTACCACAATTTCGATATTTTCAGGAGGACATCCGAAA
>JAIDJJ010000354.1 GCA_029052265.1 Muribaculaceae bacterium | reverse complement strand
AGATGTGTATAAGATACATATATACTATAGGGGTTGGAACCAACGGATCCATTCAGATCACAGATCCGTATGGATTTTCCACGACTACACTTGAGACAAAGATCGATGAGCAATCGTTGAAAGAGATTGCGTCGGTTACAGGAGGAAAATATTTCCGTGCCACGGATGAAAAAATGCTTCGCAATGTTTTCGACGAGATCGACAGCCTTGAGAAAACAGTTCTTGATGTAGACAGATTCACTCTTACGGATGAGAACTTCATGCCGTGGGTGCTTCTGGCATTGTGCTCGTTCTGTGCATATCTGTTGCTGCGTTATACGGTGCTCCGTCGAATCCCTTGATCCTAAGTAGAAAAATATAATGATATAAAAAAAGATATCAATGTTTAGCTTTGCATATCCAAAACTTCTCATGCTACTTCTGCTTGTGCCGGCTTTTATCGCATTATATGCGTGGGCACGTTACGCAAGAAGCAAAAACTTGAAAAAGTTTGGAAATTTGAAGGTCCTGTCATCTCTCATGCCGGAGGTGTCGCCATATAAACCGCCTATCAAGATCACTCTTGAAATGCTTGCTCTCGCAATGATAGTAATTGCGTTTGCGCGTCCATGGGGAGGCGTGAAAGACGAGAAGACTGTCAAGGAAGGTATCGAGGTGGTCATAGCCGTCGATGCGAGTAATTCCATGCTTGCGTCTTCCACCCCCGATGAGAAGGGAATCGACAGGATGCGTACAGCGAAACTTATTCTGGAGAAACTCATCAATCGTCTCGACAACGACAGGGTCGGTCTTATAGTGTATGCGGGAGATGCCTACACTCTTATTCCTGTCACGAGCGACTATGTGTCGGCAAAAATGTTTCTCAATTCCATAGATCCGTCCGCGATCGATAACCAAGGTACCAATATAACTGCGGCTATCGACATGGCGGCAAAGTCTTTCAGTGAAGATAAAAAGATTGGAAAAGCTATCATCCTTATCACCGATGCAGAAGACCTTGAGGATGCTCAAAGTGTGATGGATGCGGCAAAGACCGCGGCGCGTAATGGGATACAGCTTGATGTGGTGGGACTCGGATCTACCACTCCGGTTCCTATCCCTCTTAAAAAGGGGGGATATCTTATAGATCCGGAGACCGGAGAGCCAGTTCGTACTGCACTTAATGAAGATCTCGCAACAGAAATTGCATCGGCAGGAAAAGGGATTTATGTGAATGCTTCAAACAACGATGCAT
>JAIDJJ010000353.1 GCA_029052265.1 Muribaculaceae bacterium | reverse complement strand
CTCTTTCACAAAATCTAAAAATTGACTCGAAAATCTTCTCTAAATCTTAACATAAGTCAAAAGTAAACATACTCTTATGGTATTTGAAAGATTTATTAAAGAAATAACAGAATGACAATTAAAAAAATAATCACATCGCTTATCGCAGGTGCAGTTGTCCTTACCGGTTGCGCTCAGAACAACACAGCAACAAACATGGAAAAACAAGAATTTCCGGTTGATAATGCCGTTGTGAATATGACAAAAGAGATTTCTCCCGAGGCTATTGTCAAATTGTATAAGGCACTTGGCAGGGAAGCGAAAGGGAAAGTGGCAATCAAAATCTCTACCGGCGAACCTGGAAATCACAACTTTCCACGACATGGAATGCACACATTGGATTATGGCGAGCAGATTGGACTCGGGACGCAGACTTATAAAATGATTACACTCGATTGAGAATGAAAAAAGCATCAGTATTATTAGTCGGTGTATTGGTAGCAATGAACTCTCAGGCTCAGGTCGTTGCCGATACCACACGCACTCATCATCTGAACGAGGTAGTAGTTACGGGCAGTAATGATGCAGTAGGCAAAAATTTGTTGCCATATACAGTATCTATTGTTGGCGAGAAGCAACTTGAAGCCACCGGCAGCACTCAGCTTTTGAGTGCCGTGTCAGGGCTTGTGCCGAGCCTTTTCGTATCAGAGCGCAATATCTTTGGATTTGGAGTGAGCAACGGCGGTTCAGGCGGAATAAAAATCAGAGGTGTCGGAGGTGCTCCTACAAATGCCGTGTTGATGATGGTTGACGGTCAACCTCAGTTTGCAGGCATTTATTCCCACCATGTCGCCGATTTCTATGAAACGGAATATGTCGATCATGTGGAAGTTCTGCGTGGTCCGGCTTCGGTGCTTTATGGCTCCAATGCTATGGGAGGTGTAATAAATGTCATAACCAAAAATGCAAGCCATGATGGAGTCAGGACCACATTGACTTCTCAATATGGCTCATATAACACATGGCTTTCGTCGCTGACCAATACGACACGTTTCGGAAAATTCTCATCGCTTGTTTCATTAGGCTACAACCGTACTGACGGGTTGAAGAAAAATTTTGATTTCAAGCAAGGAAATCTGTATGCCAAGGTTGGTTATGATTTCAGCGACCGTTGGAATATGCGGGCGGATTATTCGCTTATGCAGTTCATCGGCAACGACCCGATTTACCCTAAACTGTCAAATCCTGAATCGACTGACATCTATCACCAGAACATTATCAGAGGCGAAGGTTCATTGACGGCGATAAACAGTTACGACAATACCAATGGTGCTGTGAGGGTTTATTACAGTTACGGCAACCACTTCGTGGATGATCCCCGTCACTTTCATAGTGTCGATGACCGTCTTGGCGTAATCGCATACCAGAATTTTCGTCCTTGGACCGGCGCAAATGCTACTGTCGGATTTGACTTCGACCGTTATACCGGAAAAATCCCGATGTCAGGCGGCAATGCTCATACTGAAGGGTCCATGTCAACAATGGCAAGAAAGGGCATTGTCGAATATTCACCATATATAACGCTTGCCCAAAATCTATGGAACGACCGCATTGTACTCAATGCCGGACTGAGGATGGCAAACAGTGATATGTTTGACACACAATGGATACCGCAGGCGGGATTTGTGCTACACCCTTACGACGGATGGATGATTAAGGGTTCTATTGCCAAAGGCTATCGCAATCCGTCGTTCAGGGAGTTGTATCTTTATCGAATGGCAAATCCTGATTTACAGCCGGAAAGTATGATGAACTATGAAGTGACTGTCGGTAAAAACTTCAACCGATGGTTCAATATTGACGTTACCGCCTATTACAGTAAAGGTAGCGACATGATTCAGACTGTGGATATGAAGAACGTGAATACAGGAAGTTTCATAAATAGAGGCATTGAGGTTTCTGCCCGCAGCCATCCGCTTGACTGTCTGCAACTGTGGGCTACATATAGTTATCTACACACATCTCTTGACAATCTGACAGCCGCTCCCAAAAATCAGTATTACCTTGGAGTCGGTTGGGATACCTTCCCGAAATTCCATGTGGATGCCGAGTTGAAAGGTGTCGGAGGTCTTTATGTAGCCGATGATATTCACAATCAAAACTATGCCACTGTCAATCTGCGGCTCTCATATCAGGTAATAAAGCAGGTGCAACTGTTTGTCAACCTCGATAATATAACCGATGCACGCTACGTCATCAATCGAGGCTATGAAATGCCCGGATTTACCGCAATGTGCGGATTCAAATTCAGCATATGATGATACCAACAGTAAGGGTTATAACAGTCAAATAAATGCAAGAGCGGAGGCAGTGCCTTCGCTCTTGCATTTGTTTTGTTGTGAAGTCGTTTGCTATTCGAGTGTCCCGTATTGCTCATCCGAGACAGGCTCAAGCCATACATTTTCAGTTTCTTCTCCCGGTACGGAGAAAGCCAGATGTGCGAACCATGAATCTTTAGCGGCTCCGTGCCAGTGCTTCACATTGGCTGGAATGTTGATTACTGTTCCGGGAAGAATCTCCACTGCAGGTTTCCCTTCTTCCTGATACCATCCACGACCTGCGACTCCGACAAGCATCTGACCTCCACCTTTTTCAGCCGAGTGGATATGCCAGTTATTTCTGCAGCCCGGCTCGAAAGTGACATTTGCAAATGGTATCTGATCGCTTGAAATCATGGCGAGATAGCTGTTCCCGATAAAATATTTCGCATAAGCCGTGTTGGGTTCGCCTATTGGGAAAATCATCTCGTGTTGGAAAGCGGCTTTTGCGTCATCGCTCTTGATGTCATCGTTCCATACTTCTTTGGCAAGGCGGAATGCTGCCCATGCCTTAGGCCAGCCTGAGTAAAATGCGATATGGGTGATTATCTCGGCGGCTTCAGTGCGGGTGATACCGTTCTTTTTCGCCTCCTGAAGATGATATGTAAGCGAACCGTCTGTGATACCCTGAGCGATGAGTGATGTTATTGTAACAAGACTGCGGTCTCTAAGAGAAAGAAGGTCGTTACGGCTCCATACCTCACCGAAAAGAATATCATCGTTGAGATGTGCGAATTCAGGGGCGAAGTCTCCGAGAGCGTCACGCCCCGCTGTCTGTACTATTTTCTGTTGTGCCATGACATTTAAATATAAGATGCTTAGAAATGAGATTAAAATGATTCTGTTCATAGTCATTGATTTTTATGTTTATTGAAGAATAAATCAATTCAGTCATGTAGAATGTGCAGGCATCTTTATGATGTTTATTCAGTCATTATGGACCCCATAGCTTCTTCATAAATTCAAAAATCTACCTGGTAAATCCTCTAAAGCCCTGCGACAAATAAATTTTTATGAGCAATTCGAATGCCGCTATTGGATGAAATTATTGATTTGGTTCGCAGGGTTGAGCGGAGTCTGGTCAGATAATACCAATGATTTGACCATATGCAGCGTTCCCTGCTTATATTTTTTGAAGTGTTCCGAGGCGATATGCTTTTCGTAAGCCTCACGGCTTGCATAGGTCTCCAATATGGTTATCTTGCAGGGGTTATCCTTTTCACTGATGGCGTACATGGTCAGCACACCCGGCTCGGTTCGCAGGGAGATTTCGCCTACTTCAACCGCATATTTCATATACTCATTGAGGTGCTGTGGGAAAACTTCGATTTTCGACAGACGCACGATGCCGTCTGTCGACATCGGCTCTTTGACACACATCACCGGCTCCTTGTCCAAGTTGAGATATTTGCCGATTACTTCTATGCAGTCGTGACCGATAATGCCGGTATGTCCGACTGTAAGCCAGTTCACCTTGCCATCGACTTCGGCTCCGATAGTGGTGAGGGGTTTAGGATAGAGGGCTATCAAACTACCGATGTTCTTTTTTTCTGTTTCCATTATATTTGAGTCATTGATTTTGATGTCTACATGGCTGCATGAATGTAATCCATGCATTAAGAGCACATAGAGAATAATTTTCCATCTGAGGTCTCCCGGCTTGAAACTACTATTCTCATTGAGTGTACCGGTCAGGAAAGCACGTCTCAGTGTATTCATATTGTTTTCTGTCTAATTTTACATCACAAAATTAGACAGAAAAGACGTACTGAATGATTCAATTTCATGGGAATCCTTATCAAAAACATGGAAAGTTCCCGAAAATCATATATTTTGTGTAACTTTGCATCTGATAATCAATATAATGTCTATGGCAAAGATACTAAAAATCAACAGCACTTCAGATTACAGCAGGTATCATGGGCTGACTGACAGTCATCCACTGGTTACTATCATTGATTTTTCTGAAATTTCGCCTATACGTCACAGCCTTAACAGTTATTCAGTATATGGTGTCTTTGTTCAAGAGAATAATGACCTTGACCTTATTTACGGATGTGGCAGATATGATTATAAAAATGGCTCGCTAATATGTGTATCCCCCGGTCAGATTGGCGGAAAGGAAGACAATGGTGAAAAATCTTCTATCGGCGGATGGGCTTTGCTTTTTCATCCCGATCTGATACATGGTACACAGTTGGAAAAGGAAATCAAAAATTATAGCTTCTTTGATTACAGCGTCAATGAAGCTCTTCACATGAACGAGATGGAACATCAGACCATCGTGTCAATATTTAAGAAAATCAGAATGGAAATAGAAAAATACCATGATGATTTTCAAGACGATATCCTGATAGGTTATATATCATTACTTCTTAAATATTGTCAACGGTTCTATCACAGGCAGTTTATTACACGTAAACTTGCAAATACAGATATTCTTTCAAAATTCGACAGTTATTTAAAAAATTATTTTGCCGGAAACATTCAATTGGACAAAGGTCTTCCGACTGTAACAATTTGCGCGGAACAACTTTGCCTGTCTCCAAATTATTTCAGTGATTTAATAAAAAAGATGACGGGTGAAAGTGCCAATCGCCATATCCGTCAGTTTATCGTGCGGCAGATTAAAAATGAACTTTCATCCGGATTGTCAATCGCGGAAGTGGCTTATAAACTTGGTTTTGAATATCCGGCACATCTGAGCCGAATGTTTAAGAAAGAGACCGGCATCACTCCAACCGATTACATTCAATCGCGGAATAAGTAGATTAATGCTTATGACAAGGTAACCTTGGAATGATTCCGATACCGGGAATAAGCATTATGTTTTTATCCTGAAAGATCATACTTGTGTTGTCATACAATCTCGAAAGGTCTTGTTGATTGTTTATAATGGCTTGACAAGGAGCTGCGTTAGCAGCTATCTTGGCTTGTTAGTAATAATTCATTCCTCTTTTTGTTCATCCAAGCATTCATTCACCCATTCTCTAATTCCTTCTTCAATATCTTTCTGCAATGTTTCTTCTAAAATCTCTATCCCTTCTGATTTTTCGGAAGTGTCAATAGAGTTTAAGAATCTGTTGAGCATCCATATATTATATTCAGTAGGCACTCTACGAATAGAAGCATATAAAAAAGGAGCATAAGTATTATTATCAAGTTTTTCCAAATAAAGGACTACACGACCGGGATTGCCAAAATTGAAATGTGGATGCCTTTCAAGCAATCTAAATAAAGGCTCAATTAAAGCATCATCCATTTCAGTTAAAACAGATTCTACCTCTTGCAAATCTTCTTCGGATTGAAGATTCATATTGTTGATTTTAGAAATAATCTCATTTACATTCATGCTCCGTTTATGTTTATCAAGTTATTACTAATGGTTTGGTGAGGAACAGCGTTTAGCTGTTATCTCGACCTTGTTATAAGCTAAATTTTTCTGTTACTATATTCCTTATCATTTTAGCATCTGTGCTATTCAGCCTATAAATGCTGCATAGTTTGCTAAGAGCTTGCTGTATCTCTGCATCCGTTATCCCTAAGTTGAACATAATACCTAAAGGAAGAAACCAAGAGTTAGG
>JAIDJJ010000352.1 GCA_029052265.1 Muribaculaceae bacterium | reverse complement strand
GTCCTGCACCCTTCCTTTGATTTTTTCATTATAAGAGAGCTGGGTCTCCACCGCTTCAGATACGGTCACGAGCCTGTTGAACTTGTCCATCACTTCGATTTCCGACTCTTCGCTGTCGCTATGCCGGTTTGCATCATTGGTTTCCGCTGCAGCGATCGCAGGACGGTCAAGAGGGTTTTTCTCCGGATTTTTGACATATTTCTTCACAAGATCATCCGCCTTATAAGCAAACTGCATCGCGGATCGCATGTCGTTCATATTGCGGTGAGCCTCTGCCATGGCATAGTACACGGGATAAAATCGAGGATACTTTTTTGATATGGCAGTAAAATCTTCAAGCGCTTCCCGGTTTTTATCCTGTTCGAGTCTGATTAGCCCCCTGTTGTAAAGGGCATGAAAATTGGCGGGGTCAATTTCAAGCACCTTTGTCATGTCTTCTTCTGAACGGCTAAGGTCTTTCACCTCGTAGCGGAGCAGGGCGCGGTTGAACAGGGCGGATGTGTTGTCCGGCTCAAGTTCAAGGGCATAATTATAGTCGCTCATCGCGCCGAAAAAATCATCTGAATTGTATCGGATAAACGCCCTGTTGACGTAAAGGTCTGCCACCTCGGGACGAAGCCTTATCGCCGCGTCCATGTCTTCGGCTGCTTTGTCCCATTCTCTCCTTTTCCATTCAATGGCGGCTCGCATAAGGTAGGGATTGATGAGGCTCTTTGAGAGCTTTAGCGCAGCTTCAAGATCGTTTAGAGCGGCGGTGGTGTCTCCTCTTTCCAGGTTCAGCCTTCCTCTGGCTGCAAACCCCTCCTCAAATTTCGGGAAATGCCGCAGCAGGGTTGAAAATGTAGAGTCTGCGCTTTCAAAACGTTTTAGTTCCGTTTGAGCCACAGCTTTATAGAAAAGGAAGTACTTGTCGACAGGATTATGAGATAAGCCGATATCATAATCATTGATGGCTATCTCGTCTTTCCCGAGGCATTGTCTGGCGAATCCTCTTACTTTGTAAGCCTCTGTTTTAAATTTGTTGAGTTCTATCGCCTTGTTACAATCGTCTTCAGCTCCTTTATAATCGTCAAGGCTGAGTTTTGCGATAGCGCGGTAGAGGTACGGATCGGCGAGGTATGGTTTGGCTTTTATTGCCTGGTTGAAATATTGGATAGAAAGCATATAATCCTCCATTGACAGGACGTTTCTACCAATCGACAGCACCTGCTCAGCATTCACCTGTGCGTTTGCCGTCACAGAAGAAAGGGCAAGCCCGGTCGCCAGAAAAAGGGTTCGCCAGAAGCGGTGATGTGTCTGAGATGCAGGAATGTTCATAACTAAGCGCAAAATTAACAAATTTTTGCCATGGCGATGTCATAAAAACCAAGAAATAGCCATTAAAACACGTTTAATC
>JAIDJJ010000351.1 GCA_029052265.1 Muribaculaceae bacterium | reverse complement strand
TTAAATTGTTGATAAATATGTCAATTATCAATATTATTTTGCAAAAGTGGGAAATTTTATCTAATTTCACGTCCGAAACAAAATAACTAATAATCATGAAAACCGAATCATTGTACAATATCGCATCAAATTTTAGGATTCAAGGGAGTATTGAGTCCATAAATTCTCTTGGTGAAGGCTTTATCAACGATACGTATATTGTAAAGACAGAAGGGAATGCTCCCGATTATATCATCCAGAAGAAAAACAAGTCCATCTTCCCTGACGTCCCTGCAATGATGGACAACATCAGCAAGGTCACTGACCATATCCGTAAAAGAGTCAGCAATGCAGGAGGAGACATAATGCGAGAAGTCATGACTGTTGTCCCTATTATTCACGCCAAACTTTACTATCAAGATAATGACGGTGAATTTTGGGTTGTATCGGTTTATATTCCCGACACAATAGCCTACGACAGGGCTGACAGCGTTGAGCTTGCAAGAAAAGGTGGACAAGGCATCGGCAAGTTCCAGGCTCTTCTGTCTGACTTCAAAGCGCCCCTTGCCGAAACAATAAAGGGATTTCATAATATCCGACACCGGTTCAACCAATGGGACGAATGTCTTGCAAAAGACTCCGCCGGAAGGAAAGCCAATCTGGCACGGGAAATTGAATGGATAGAAAACCGCAGATCAAAAATGCTTGATTTCTGGAAGCTTGTGGAAGATGGCACAATCCCTATGAGTGTGACTCACAATGATACAAAAATCAACAATATCCTCTTCGACAAAAACGGCGATGTGCTTTGCGCAATAGATCTTGACACCGTCATGCTTTCTCCGGCTTTAAATGATTTCGGTGACGCCATACGCTCGTATACCAATACCGGCGCAGAAGACGATCCGGACCTTGAGAATGTGGAAATATCGATCCCTATGTTTGAGGCATATACCGACGGATACCTCTCTGAGAGGGCGAAAACCCTGACAAGAAGTGAGATTGAATGGCTTGCATTCTCAGCACTTTACATCACATATGAACAGGTGCTCCGATTCCTTATGGACTATATTGACGGCGACACTTATTACAAAATCAAAAAACCGGAACACAATCTGCAACGCACTCACGCACAATATAAATTATTATGTAGTATGGAGAGACACTACGACGAAATGAAAAATATCGTCGATAGGATTGCGGACAAATATCAGAATCCGGAACCTTAGCGACCGGCCACTCAATAATGTCCTATTCCATTCAATCAATATAACTAATGAAAAACAATACATATAGCTAATGAAAAATAATTATTCTTTGCCCAATAACGGGGGATTGCTCCCGGACAGTGCTCCGAGAGACATCATTCATAGATATGAACGGATCAACACAAATATTTTTCCCACCGAAAACGAAG
>JAIDJJ010000350.1 GCA_029052265.1 Muribaculaceae bacterium | reverse complement strand
ATTGAAATCATAGCAAATCTCCTGAGGGAGCTAAAACCTCACCAGATATATGCCGCAGGAGATCTTGCCGACCCGCATGGCACCCACCGTACATGCATGGAAGCTGTGCTCGCGGCTCTTCAAATTGTAAAAGATGAAGAGTGGTTCAAAGACTGTCATCTCTGGCTTTACCGAGGAGCTTGGATGGAATGGAATCTGGGCATGGTAGACATGGCTGTCCCATTGTCGCCTGATGAAATGATGATGAAGAGACTGGCTATATACAGACATATTTCACAAAAAGACATTATGCCTTTCCCGGGAAGCGATCCCAGAGAGTTCTGGCAGAGAGCGGAAGAAAGGACACAGAATACCGCACGTCTGTATGATGACCTCGGTATGGCTGAATATCAAGCCATTGAAGTTTTTGTAAAAATGTTCTAATTCTAAACCGATATGAGACTGTTAATACAAGAAAACCCTGATCTCGTTGCAAAATGGACTGCCGACCATATAATCAACAGAATTAAAGAGAAAGAATCTCAGACCGACAAACCTTTTGTTCTCGGTCTGCCAACCGGTTCGACACCCCTGAAAACATATCAGGAACTGATTCGCCAATATAAGGCGGGAAATGTAAGCTTTAGAAATGTGATAACTTTTAATATGGATGAATATATCGGATTGCCCAACGATCATGAGCAAAGTTATCACCATTTCATGAACAAACATCTGTTTTCCCATATCGACATTTTGCCGGAAAATATAAATATTCCTGACGGCATGGCAAAAGATATCTGGACAGCTTGTGAAGAATACGAAAAGAAAATAACTGATGCCGGCGGAATCGACCTGTTTCTTGGAGGAGTGGGAGAAGACGGACATATCGCGTTCAACGAGCCATTTTCATCACTATCTTCAAGAACTCGCGTAAAAACCCTGACAGACGATACTATTATGGTAAATGCACGATTTTTCGGCGGGGATGTCTCTAAGGTTCCCACAACGGCTGTCACCGTCGGGGTCGGCACTATCATGGACGCAAAAGAAGTGATGATTATTGCCACAGGAGCTAAAAAAGCCAGAGCGGTAGCCGCCGGGGTGGAAGCTCCCGTCAGCCATAAATGGACCATCTCCGCCTTGCAAAACCATCCCCACTGCATAATTGTGATCGACGAGCCTGCCGCCGGAGAGCTCAAAGTTAGCACTTACAAATATTTCAAAGATATTGAAAAAAATAATATCCTTCCGATATCTTTTATTGATTCACATTAAAACCGCACCTCCTCATGAAAACTAAATCTGAGAACCCTGCTTATACCATCGG
>JAIDJJ010000035.1 GCA_029052265.1 Muribaculaceae bacterium | reverse complement strand
AGATAAAGTGCGGCGTTGAGTTCCATACATACAAAATTACTAAAAATTTTACTACTTTTGCATAAAAATATATCGTTTTTATGACTTTACCCTCGGGTTTCATCAATCAGATGCTCAATCTGCTCGGCGAAGAGACCGAACAGTTTCTTCTCGCCATGCAACAACCTCCGGTCACTTCCGTGCGTATGAACCGGAGAAAACCCGGCGCTGAATTTCCGGAAGGGACACCTGTGAAATGGTGCAGTTGCGGGCTATATCTGCCGGAACGTCCCTCATTTACCCTTGACCCCCTTCTTCATGCAGGCGCATATTATGTGCAGGACGCCTCCTCGATGATTTATCATGAAGTTGTGACTCGCCTTTCTCTCAAATTTAACGAGGAATCAGGGGCTGACCAAAATATTCCCCTTGCACTTCTTGACATGTGTGCCGCCCCCGGAGGGAAATCTTCGGCTATGATCGACGCACTTCCCGACGGTTCCCGGATTGTGGCAAACGAATATGTCGCAAAACGCGCTGCCATACTTAAAGAGAATATTGCCAAATGGGGATATCCGAATGTCGCTGTCACTAATCTTGATTCTTCCCGGTTTGCTCAAAACGGTGATTCTTTCGATATCGTTGCTGTTGACGCTCCATGTTCCGGGGAAGGGATGATGAGAAAGGATGCCACAGCAATAGCCCAGTGGAGTCCCGAACTGATACGCGATTGCGCCGCCCTTCAGAAAGAGATTCTCAAGAATGCTGCGGAAGCTGTAAAACCGGGAGGGTTCCTGATTTATTCCACGTGCACTTTCAACCGTATTGAGAATGAAGAAAACGCCGAGTTTATCGCAAACGAACTCCGGTTCGAACCGTACGACATGGAGTTTCCTGACGAATGGGGCATTCTTAAAGGGATCGACACAACTATTCCGGTGTATCGTTTCATGCCTCACAAGACTCGCGGGGAAGGCTTGTTCCTTTCTGTGTTTAGAAAGCCAGGGATATGGAATCCCTCAAACCTTGCCACTTCTATGCACAAACCGTTGAAAAGTCATGTAAAAGCCGACATGACAAAACAAAAAGCGGCATTGCCTAAGCATAAGCAATCTCGCGAAGATGTCCCCGATATTGAAGAGGTACTGGCGGTCGATTTCGACCGCACTCGGTTTCCGGAAGCTGATGTAGATCTCCCGACCGCTCTCTCATACCTCCGGAGGGAATCAGTTGTTCTCCCTTCCGATATTCCCAGAGGCATAGTGACCATCACATATAAAGGTCTGCCTCTCGGAATGGCAAAAAACATCGGGACCAGAGCAAACAATCTTTATCCTAAAAACTGGCGTATACTTATGCAATGACATCTGTCAGATGCCATCTCCCTCTTGAACCGTATGCCCGCTATGACGTTATTACATAAAGGCATATATTCAATCTTCAGGCAGCCTCTTCTATAATTTCAGACAGCCGGCTGTCTCCGTTTCACACAACTACTTCAAAACATAACAAAATCCCGGAAACGGGTCTAAACTATAATTAAAAAATATGCAATTCAAGACAAATGCCAAATGTGCAGGCTGCTCAGCCTCTATATTGAAAGCGGTGCGCGACCGCTTCCCTGATCTGGAATGGAGTCTCGATCTTTCCACCGCTGACAAAGTTCTCGAATGTCACGGAATGCCCGACGACAGCGAAATGGCAGCCAGGGTAGTGAAAACTATCGAAGAAACCGGTTTCAAAGGATCCTGGATAACCCGGGGCGAAAGCAACCTATGATAGAGATCAGAAATGTGACCAAGGCTTACGGTCCCTTGACTGTACTTCACGACATCTCCCTCTCAATACCCGAAGGGGAAATCATGGCTATCGTCGGTCCGTCGGGAGCAGGCAAGACCACACTGCTGCAAATAATGGGCACCCTCGACCGTCCGGACTCCGGAAGCGTGTTTTTCGACGGAAAAGACGCATTCAGGCTTAAAGACAGGGAGCTTTCCAAATTCAGGAATCTCAACATAGGGTTCATATTTCAATTTCATCAGTTGCTCCCGGAATTTTCAGCGAGGGAAAATGTCGCAATGCCGGCATTGATCGCCGGAAAAAAGAAAAAGGCGGCTTTTGATGAAGCGGAAAGGCTTCTCGATTTGCTCGGACTCGCAGACAGGATCAATCACAAACCCGCTGAACTTTCCGGAGGTGAGAAACAGAGGGCAGCCATTGCCCGCGCACTTATCAACAATCCCCGTATTGTCCTTGCCGATGAACCGACGGGGAGCCTTGATTCACATAACCGTGATGAAATACGCGAAATTATAGCTTCGCTCAGAGAATCGCTGCATCAGACTTTCGTTATTGTCACCCATGATCCGCACGTTGCTTCGATCGCAGACCGCACTGTCACGATGGAAGACGGAAGAATCACGGGGGAGGTTCTTGCGGAAGTTAAAAATTTTGTTTAATTTCGCATTGAGAATATTCTCGTTCATTTCAACCGCAAAATCTTGTACCTGATTTTACGGCTTTAAAACTAAATAAACAATGGCAACACCAGAAAATAACAAAAATCAGCTTCAGATCCAGCTCCGTCCTGAAATGGCAGACGGCAAATACAGCAACCTCGCAATGATCGGACACGGTCCCAATGAATTTTTGATCGACTTCATCTTCGCTGCTCCCGGAATGCCCCAGGCTCCGGTTGTAAGCCGTGTCATCATGAGCCCGGAAAACGCAAAACAGCTCATGTATGCCATCACTGACAACGTAAAGAAATATGAAGCCCTCTTCGGAGAAATCCAGCCCAGAGGAGGAAAAAACAACGTTATCGGCAACAATTGATAAAAACAACTCGCAAGCCCGTCATCCGGGCTTGCGAATTGTCAATAACCACCCGCTGGTCATAAATCTAAAAATGGACAACAACCTTAACCTATACAATTCGCTCACGCGCATCAAGCAGCCTTTCAAACCTCTGCATGAGGGACACGTGGGCATGTATGTGTGCGGGCCTACTGTATATGGCGACGCACATCTGGGACATGCGCGTCCTGCAATCACTTTTGACGTTCTTTTCAGGTATCTTCGCCATTTAGGGTATAAGGTAAGATACGTTCGCAACATCACCGATGTCGGACACCTTGAACATGACGCTGACTCCGGTGAAGATAAGATAGCCAAGAAAGCCCGGCTCGAACAGCTTGAGCCAATGGAGGTCGTACAATTATACCTCAACCGCTATCACAATGATATGGAAGCGCTAAACGTGCTTCCGCCAAGTATCGAGCCTCACGCGTCGGGGCATATCATCGAGCAGATCGAATATGTGAAGAAAATCCTTGATGCCGGATATGCTTATGAAAGCAACGGATCGGTATATTTCGATGTAGAAAAATACAACCGCGATCACCGGTACGGCAAACTCTCCGGCAGAAATATCGAGGATCTTCTTTCAACCACCCGGGCTCTCGACGGACAAGAAGAAAAACGTAATCCCCTTGATTTCGCACTTTGGAAAAAAGCGTCGCCGGAACACATCATGCACTGGCCATCTCCATGGAGCGATGGATTTCCGGGATGGCACCTCGAATGCTCCACTATGGGAGAAAAATATCTCGGCGAGACTTTCGACATCCACGGAGGCGGGCTTGACCTGCTGTTCCCTCACCATGAATGTGAAATTGCACAGAGTGTGGCGGCTCAAGGACATGAGGCTGTGAAATATTGGGTACACAACAATATGATCACAATCAACGGCAAGAAAATGGGAAAGAGCTATAACAATTTCATAACTCTTGAACAATTCTTCGAAGGAAGCCATCCTCTGCTTGAGCAGGCATATTCCCCGATGGTGATACGTTTCTTCATTCTTCAGGCACAATACCGTTCAACTGTCGACTTTTCAAATTCAGCCCTCCAGGCTGCAGAAAAAGCCCTGCAGAAAATCACTGACGGATACAGACGCTTGCAGAATCTTCTCCCTGCCGAAAAATCCACGGTAGAAATTCCTGATTTCCTCAATGCATGTTATGAGGCGATGGATGATGACCTCAACACACCTCAGGTAATCGCCCAGCTGTTTGACGCCTGCAAGATTATCAATTCCGCTTCTGACGGGTCGGTAAAACTATCGCAAGACGATTTAACCCGTCTACGCCACTTGTTTGACGTATTTCTTATTGAAATCCTCGGAGTGAAAATCGGGAATGACAATGAAAATGCAGCTGCCGCAAAAGCTTATGGAGGAGCAATTGATCTTCTTATGGAAATCCGAAGCAATGCCAAAGCTCAGAAGGATTGGGCAACGTCAGATCTTATCCGCGATAAACTCGCCGCTCTCGGATTTGATGTAAAAGACACAAAAAACGGTGTGGAATGGAGTTTGAAATAATGTATTTCAAATTGAAGTTGTTTAAACTTTTTTCTTTAAGGTAAAAAGCCATAAGAAAATCAATCTCCGTAAAAAAGTGGGAACAACTTCATTATAAGTCCAGGCACCTCGATAAAAAAAGCGATCTTTTGAAGAGGGCACTGAAAAAGTCCCTTCCTGAGGTATAGGCTTAAATTTAATCGATTCAATCGGCACATATCAAGAGAAAAA
>JAIDJJ010000349.1 GCA_029052265.1 Muribaculaceae bacterium | reverse complement strand
ATAAGGACTTGGCGGGTTCTTGATTTTTAGCCTCAGCGAGGTATAAACTGAAATATACTTACTTTTTCAGTGCCCTCCTTGTGAAGAGAGGGATTTTTTGCATTCATGCCGGGAGTGGATTTTGATATGGCTGCCTGTTATTGGTCTGCTGTATCAAGGTAAAGTGATTCTATTATTGAGTGGTTGGCATGGTCGATTATGCTGTTGTTGATAGAGTCGAGGTATATTTTTGTGGTGGATTCTGAACTGTGTCCCATCCCTTCGCTTATTACTGAAACAGGAATATGCTGGTGTCGGGCGATATTCGCCCAAGAATGACGCGCCACATACATTGTGAGTATCATGCCGCAATCCGCTTTTTTCCCTATTTCCTTAAGATGTCTGTTTATTATGTGGCTTGCGGAGAGATATTGTTTGCGTTGGTCGGATGTCGGGTGTGATATTATGGACAAAAGGTATGGTGAATCCGGGGAGCTATGCTTGCCAATAATCTCAAGCATGCATTTTTCCATGCGTATGAACAGTCTTTTCCCCGTTTTTCTTCTGGTATAGGAAATCATCCCGTCTTTCACGTCGTTTTTTTTAAGATAAGCCATATCTACGAGCGACATTCCCCGGGTATAAAATGAAAATAGAAACATGTCGCGGGCAAATATAAGAGAGGGAGATTTGGAAAGATCGATATTTTTGATTTTTGATATGGTTTCTATGGTCAGTGCGCGTTTGGCAGTCTTGTCCACTCCGGTATAGACAGTGGAGAATGGGTGAGGGGAGATGGGGCGTGCCATGCCTCTCGCAACCGCTTTGTTGTATGCTGCCCTGAATATGCGCATATAAAAGGAAGAAGAGTTACGTTTCATCCCTTTTACGGTCAGGAAATTTTCATAGGCGGCAACCAGGACGTGATCGATTTCAGAGCAAAGGAAATCTTTGTTGTCTGTATAGCATTTGAGAGACCTTAGTGTGGATGTGTAAGTCTCGGCAGTGCGGAAATGTCCGGCAGATGAAAGTTCGGCTATCGCAGCTGTCATGAAGTTGAAGAAAGATACTGTGGAATTGATGGAATTTGCCATAGTTTTTTCTGAAAAAACGTTAGAGCGTGTCCTTGAAATTCCGGTGTATTCAGAGTCGTCGCAGGCGTAGGGCAGATGATTGGTACGGGAACTGTATCATCAGTGTTTCTCCTTCTCCGGTCTGGGCTTTTATGTCTTTATATAGAGGTTTCCCTTCCGCATCAAACCATGTCACGCTGTAAGTGGCAGGGAATGGATCGGGAGTCAGTATCCCTTTGATCATTCCCGGTTGCCATACTCCGGCATTCGTTCGGGCTCCGGAAAGATAAATGATGAGATAGCGGTCTTCTTCTTTTATGATGGCAAGCCGGTAGTCGCCGCCGAGAGTGAGCAACGTTTCTTCCAGAGAGCGGTCGTAGATGGTCCAATACCCTTCAAGGGGATCGTTTGATTCGTCAAGATGCTCCCTTATTCTCTCGGGATGTTTCCATTCGGGATGAGGGTGCAGGGCTTGGGCAGATTCATCGGAGAGAGAGATGTCGGAGATGCGGATGTGGGCTGCCGGAGATGCAGAGAACCCGAATCCTGAGAGTCGGAAAGATTCGCAAGGTATGGTCATGACAGGTTTGAGCCCGTGGTTGCCGGCAAAGATGTGTATTTGCCTGCCGTCTGCAGTAGCTTTCCAGATGTTGACTCCCGAGAAGCAGTCGATCCCGTCTGTCAGGGTTGCTGATTGTGATATGGATCCCTCATTGCTGTTGGCTTTAATTAGTATTGCGGCTGATGAGGAAATGGGATCCGGGATCTCTTCGGTGTAAACGGTGAAAGATATGGTGTCGGCGTTGGCGTCTGCAAACCAGAAACTCCATTCCGGATTTTTACGGTGTCGCCTTATGCCGGAAGTATCGGTGTATGTGAAGCGTCTTGAAGGGTGGAATGAAAGGTTGGCAGCCCTGAAAGTGATTGAAAAACGGGAAAGGGTGTCAGGTAAAGATATACCGTCGGAGTCTACATCCGGAGTCTGATTGTTGATTTCGATAGCGTCGGAAGTGGCGTGTCGGAACGGAAGGTATCCTCTCCCTTTGTTCCAGTGTGATCCCGGAGAATTATGCGGAGGGGATACAATGGCGGAAAAGACAGCCGCGGCACAGAGAGATAAGAGGAGCCGGGGTGTCATTATGAAATGAGATTGGATATGCCGGTGACGATGCCGACGATGGAGAACAGAAGGATGATGACACCGATAATACGGTTGATCAGCCACATTGACCGCACGTTGAAATGGGCTCTCACTTTGTCGACGGCAAACGTCACAAACCACCACCATGCGAGTGCGCCCAGACATATGGAGATATACCCTACGATGTAGTGGTAGAATTTTACGTCGGGCACCGGGAAGTTGAACCGTGCGAAGAGCCCGATGATAAGAAACAGTATGAGCGGATTGGAGAAGGTGAATAGGAATCCTCCGAGAATGTTCTTTTTAGGTGAGACCGGTTCAGCCTGGGATGCCGGCTTTAATGTGGATGCCGGATTCTTACGGAAAAGATATATGCTGAATCCTATCAGGACTGCGCTGCCGACAAGCTGGATCACATTCTGGTTGCGTTCGATAAACTCTTGAATGAATGACAGACCGAATCCGGTCAGCAGGCAGTAAAAAAGATCGGAAATGGAGGCACCCACCCCGGTGTAGAACCCGGGGCGTCTGCCCTTGTCAAGTGTGCGCTGGATACACAGTATCCCCACCGGCCCCATGGGGGCGGAGATGAGGATGCCTATGGCGATTCCGCGCCAAATCATATAGAAGAGACTTTCTATAAAGTCCATATTCAAGATACTCTGCCGGTCAGCCGGTGTTTAGGCGGTGAGACCGTTTCAGTTGGTTATAATATAGCCTCCGCTTCCGGAGGGTAGGCAGCGGTATCTCCGTAGCCCGTATTTGGTAGATCCGGATGCGGCTGGTCCGGAAAGAGGTGCGCCTCCACCCATTGTCACGTCATAATGCGACCCGCATTGCGGGCATACCGCTTCATATAGCCCGGTTTCCACTTCCACTCTCACGTCTGACTTTCTTTCCACCGGGCATGCGAGGTCGTAGGCGAGCGGAGTGTCTGTGGTGGCTGTGAATGGGTCCATGCCGTTGATCAGCAGGACTCCCCCAAATCCGGTGGCGCTTGTCTGGGAATAGGGGAATCCTGATGGTTCCCGTACTCCCGTTGCAAGAATGAACCGCCGGCTTGATCCGAATCCTGACACTCCGTAAGTGTTCCATGTGCCGGCGTCAGCGAGAATGATATTCACCGGGGCTGCGGGGATGTTGTCGCTGTCGACGGTCTGGCAGCCTGAGATAACGATTGCCGCCGCCGTGACACAGATTGCAGCCGGAAAATTTCTCATGCGAAAGGAATTGCCTTCAGCACCTGTCCGAACTGGTCAGCCATCTTCTGGATATGTCCGCCTACCATAGGCTTCAGCATGGCAGGGATTTCAATGTCGATCACCACCTGCGCCTTTGAGGTGGCTTCCGAATCAGGGGTGATTTTCATTGAAAGGGAAAGGGGCACAGGCGATCCTTCCCCTTCAAGACGTATGAGGGAGGGGGACGTTTTCTCTTTTACACGGAAAGTAAGCGCGCCTACCGGACCTCCCGGCACCGTTATTGCGTCAGGAGTGATGGTAATACTGTTGAACATCTCCATTTTGTCTGCCGGAATCTGGTCGGCAGGTACTTTCTCAAGAAGAGAACGGAGATTTTCAAGGTTGGAAAGTTTTGCAAACACAGACTCCGCCGGAGCCAGGAGCAAAACATCGTCGCTTTTGTATGTTGCCATATTATATTAGTGTCTGTTTATTCTTTGAATTCGGGCGCCCAGTCAGCGGGATCTTCCCTCCATTCGCGTAGGGCGTCCGCCTCGGCGGGGCTGATGTAATGTATCTCTTCCGCCACTTCGATCATCACCGGATATGTGCAGAGCGGGGCGAGGGTTATGTCTGCCTCATGAAACCTTTTCACCGCCATCGGGAACTGGTAGCTGAAAAGGCATGTCATGCCGATTACTTCGCTTCCATATGTCTGGAGGATTTCCACAGTCTTAAGGGAGCTTCCTCCTGTGGAGACAAGATCTTCGATCACCACCACTTTTTTACCCGGCATGAGATTCCCTTCGATGAGGTTTTCAAGCCCATGGTCTTTAGGGGTGGCGCGGACGTATACATAAGGGAGTCCGAGAGTGTCTGCCACGATTGCACCGATGGCTATCGCTCCGGTTGCCACTCCGGCGATCGCCTCGACATCCGGGAAATGCTCAAGTATGGTGCGTGCAAATTCCACCTTTATGAAATTCCTGATGTCAGGATAGGAGAGTATACGACGGTTGTCGTTGTAGATGGGAGAGTTCCAGCCAGAAGCCCAGACGAACGGATTTTGCGGCTGGAGCTTGATGGCGCTGATCTGAAGGAGTTTCTCGGCAAGAATTCTTTCCGGTTTTTTCATAATACAGTGCTATTATTTTAATTAAAAGACCTGTAGATCCGAGGATGCCCGGTTTTTGGGGCTTCCACGAAAGTGCAAAGTTACATCTATCTGTAAAAACATCCAAATATAAAACATTAAATCGGCATCAAAAAGATTTGTTGAAATGCAAAAATGTGTTAATGAACGTTGTGCCTCTCAGAAAGTGACACCGATGGTGAGGATTGAAATGGATGTTGCAGGGAGTGCCTTGTTGATAGTGGAGGCTGCTGATATCAATGTGGATCCTGTGGTGCAGACATCGTCTATGAGAAGTATCCCCTTGTTTGCAAGTGTGGAGGGATCGGGGAGTGAAAATATTCCGGAGGTGTTGTCAAGACGCTGTTGCAGTGTCATTGATGTCTGTGTCTTGTGGGGGCGGGATGCTTTCAGGACTGTCGAGACGGGGATTCCTGTAGCTTCCGAGATCCCTTTTGCTATATGGAATGTCTGGTTGTATCCTCGGCGCGCCTGCTTGAAAAAGTGCATGGGGACCGGTAGTATAATGTCGGTGTCGGCAAAGAATCCGGAAGCGAACAGTTCTTCTCCGGCAATCCTCCCGAGCATTTCCCCTATGCCGGGGAAACGTCGGTATTTCATGTCCTGTATAAGTATGGAGAGGGCTGACCCTCGTGTATAAAAGAAGTGGCCGGTGGCTTTTATAAATTTAGCTTTTCCTGCGAGACGTTCCTCCATGGGGTTTGGGCTGCGGCGGTGATATCCGGTGCGTGGCAGCGCGGTGAGGCAATGCGAGCACGCGAAGCGTTCGTGAGGGGCGAGTTTTCCGTCGCACACATGGCATGTGGCAGGGAACGCAAAATTAAGGATGTCGTTAAGCCAGCCTGTCATGTCGCGCTTTCTTTCAGAATTGTCTTGACCATATCGGATGCAAGTTGTGGCTCGAAGCCTCTTGAGAGGATGTGCCTGTATAGTTTCATGCGGTTTTCTCTGGCGTCTTCTCCGAAAAGGTCGAGAGTCCGGGCTTTCGCTGAGGCGGTGCGGCGCAGGGCGCCGGAGTAATCATCTGTTTCGATTGCGTCAAGACCTTCGGAAATATCGGCTGAAGAGATCCGTTTTGCGGCGAGAGCCATCCGTATCTTATACTTCCCCCATCCGGAAAACCGGCATTTGTCGCGTGCGAAACTTCTTGCAAACCTTGAGTTGTCGAGAAAACGATTGTTGGTGAGATATGATATGACTTCATTCGACTGAGAAGAGGGGAGTCCCATTTTAAAAAGCTTCTGTCGGATGTCATGTTCGCATTGTTCTGACCGGGCGCATAAGTCTGCCATGCGAATGCGTGCTGCGTCGACTGTGACTGGTTTCTTGCTTTTCATTTTGTCGGTGTCAGGATTTGGTTGCCTTGATAAATCGCTCTTTACCATAAGAGTCACGTATCGTTTCCACGAATTGAAAGCCTGCAGACTCGATATGCCGGGCGAGTTCCGTGGCATGTAGCGGATTTATCTCAAAGTACAGTCTGCCTCCGGGGTTGAGTGCGCCGGCGGCTATGGCGGTTATCCTTGTGTAAAATATAAGCGGGTTGGAGTCAGGGACAAACAGTGCGGAAGCGGGTTCATAGTCAAGTACGTTTGGCTCCATATCCTTTTTCTCGCTTTCACTGATATATGGAGGGTTGCTTACAATTATGTCAAATTTACGGAGAGGTTCCCAGTTGAATATATCGGATTGTATAAATTCGATTTTTGTTTTTAGGGCGCGGGAGTTCTCTTCCGCAACATTCAGGGCTTTCCCGGAGATATCGAGAGCAAAGACGACAGGAAACTTAAGAGCCCTGGCGAGAGCGATTGCTATGCATCCCGATCCGGTGGCTATGTCGAGCACAGAGAGGTCTTCTGTATCATCATTGTCTGCTACAATGATGTCTACCAGTTCGTCTGTTTCCGGGCGGGGTATGAGTACATCGGGAGTTACCTTGAGTTCCATACCGTGGAATCGCGCCTCCCCGGTTATATACTGTATCGGCTCATGGCGTACCAATCTGTCGAGGATTTTATCGGTTTGCTCCTTTATAAACGGGGAGAGGGGTTCGGATTCATGCATCAGCATGTCGACAGTGTTCCATCCCTTCAGGTGATGGAACAGTATTCTCACGATTGCTTCCGTTTCCCTGTCTCCATATATGGGACGAAGCGCATCTCGTAATTTTTTTAAGGTCTCGTGCATATTTTTCAAAAAAAATTAATATCATCTATTTATGGCATCTCGTCATCATTGAAATACTGTCTGGAGCGTATTAATGATTGACATATAAGGCGATAGTGTATGCGTGATTGCCAAACGCGCAATATTTATCCCGAGATAAAAGAGATGATATACGGACAAAATTAACATTAAAACAATAAAAAAACAAGAAAAATTTGGAAAATAGAAAAAATAGATATAACTTTGCACTCGCAAAAGCGGGGTCCTATAGCTCAGTTGGTCAGAGCACCTGACTCATAATCAGGGAGTCCTTGGTTCAAGCCCAAGTGGGACCACTTATTAGAAATCAAGCAGTTACGAAACAAATCGTAGCTGCTTTTTCTTTTACTTTGAACACAAATCTGAACACAACGGGTCAGCGGATTTTGGGTCAGCGGATTTTCCAGGTTGGTAGAGGGAAATGTCAGGAGTATAGTGTGGCCAGTCTGAACAT
>JAIDJJ010000348.1 GCA_029052265.1 Muribaculaceae bacterium | reverse complement strand
TAAGAAACTGTTTAAAATTTATTTTGTCTTGTCATTGAGGTCTTTGTTGTCATATTTATGGTATTTATTCAGTCATTATGGACCTCCATAACTCAATCATAAATATCAAAAATCTGCCTGACAAATCCTCTCAATTACTTCGACAAATAAATTTAAACAATTTCTAATGGTCTAAATAAATAGTTTATAAACCTAAAATTTTAACAGCATGAAAACAGTCCAATGCATTCAAGCAATCTCATCTATAGCAGTACTTTGTACTGTTATGCTGACCTCTTGTAACGCAGAATGAGAAATCGAAGCATTACAGGAAAAAGAAGAGATGCTCTCGCATTTCAAACAGGAGAGGCTTACCGAAGATCAAATCCTGCAACGGGCAGCTGATGCTTTGTCAATGATTGACAAGGCGAAAAAGAGTTAAGAGATAAAAGTGATGTCAATTGAACTGATTTGGAAAACACATGAAACATATATAATATAACAGCTATGAAAGAAAGGAATTATATGGCAGCTATGATAGCTGTCGCCGGTTTGGCTGTGTCTTGTTCCGACGAGCCGGCGAGTCGGAATGATGACGGGATATTCGTAAAGACACCGTTGTATGAGATCTCGATGAATGAGACTCAGACGCGAGCCGCCGAGACATTAAGGGATATTGCGGCGTCGAAAGTCTATGAGCTTTTGGAAGAGGATAAAACCGCCGACAATGTCTGCTATTCCCCATTGAGCATGCAGTTGGCATTGAGCATGGTGGCTCATGACTGTAGGGAATCAATCTCGGAAGAGACTTCCCGCAAGCTTCTGGAATTTATGGGAGTTGCAGATTTTGAACAACTCGATGATTTCAACCGTCTGCTCCTAAGAGAGTTGCCAAAAGTGGACGGCATGGTGAAATTTACATTGGCAAATTCGGTATGGCGGGGAGAAGAGAGTGAAATTCAGAAAGAAAGTCCATCCTGGCTATCGGTTTACAATGCAGAGATGTTTAATGTGGATTTCAATGATCCGAAAGCAGTGAAACGGATTAATGAATGGACTTTAGACAAGACGGGCAACAAGATAAAGCTGTATGATGACAATGCGGATATCAAGGGGATGGATATGCTTTATGTCAATGCATTGCATTTCCTTGGCAAATGGTCGGTTCCTTTTGAAGAGGGACAGGAGAAGATGGACTTTACAGATGTCAACGGGAATGTAAAAAAGGTGGACAGGCTGTATTGGAACATGGCGACCGGAGGGTCGGAATATGCAAAAGAGAATAAGTCTGTGACCGGAGAACTTAAGAGCCGCCGTTTTGCCAAGATATCTTTCGGCAACGGGGGATACAGCATGTATGCGGTCTTGCCCAAGGAAGGGGAGAGTGTGGCTGATTGTGCGAAATTTGTTGTCGGCGAAGGTCTTTGTCTGGAAGACAAGACTGAGGTGGCGAACGGAGAGATCACGCTTCCCGGATTCGAGACGCAACTTGATGTTGATGGAATACAGGAAAAACTGGCAGCCCTTGGCTTCCCGGTTGATTTTGTGACGGATTTGGGTAGTTCAGCCGCCATGAACATAAAGCAGAAGACCTTCTTTAAAGTAACGAAAGATGGAGCAGAGGGAGCGGGAGCCACCTCAGTGGCGATCTCATTGGGCGTTCCAAAGGCGGGAGTGGAAGTAAACTTCAATCGTCCATTTATCTACTATGTGATGGAACAGAGCACAGGAACGGTTCTCTTCATCGGTTCCGTAAAAAAGTTCTGAGATTAGAATCCGACTACCATTAACAGAGTCATCTTTTCTGCATCCTACAGAAAAGATGACTCTGTTTTTATTGAAGAATATCAATGCAGGGATGGTATACTTAAAAGTTTTTTAACATTATTTTGATTAAATGAAATATTTTTGCTTAATTTGCCAAGTATCCCTAAAAACACCTGACATGAAAACTCTCTTCATATCAATATTCCTTATATTATTGCCGTTGCCGTCATATGCAGAAATATTTCACCTGCCGTCATGCGGCTCTTCAGGGTATCCGGCAGATTCCTTGCCGGATGTGTCTGACATGCGTAGGGTCGGAATTAAAACCAATGGTGTTCTTTGGGGGGCCACTGTCATGAATGCAGAAGGGGAGTTGTTTTTTCATCCACATATTTCCTGTTCGTTGGGACTGGCATGGTGCCCATGGTTTCTGTCTGACAAGTTTTCGTTGCGCAACCTTTCGATCCTTCCGGAGGCGAGGTGGTGGCTGAATAAAAATATGTCGGGTCATTTCTTTGGCATCCATATCTCAGTGTCATGGTATAATGTGAAATATGAAGACTACCGCTATCAGGATACGGGACGCCCGCTCCTGGGTGCAGGAATTACTTATGGGTATTATTTTCCACTAACCAAACACTGGGGAATAGAACTTTCGGTAGGGGCAGGGTATGTAAATATGCGGTATGACAGGTTTCTGAATGTCAGCAACGGACCGAAGTTGGATACAAGGCAGACTTCCTGGTTTGGAATCGACAGGGCGGCGGTGTCATTGTCTTACCGTCTACCGTTGTGACATACCGGTAAAGACTCTCTTTTGACCGCTGATTAAGATTTATCACCAATATAAATTCATTTGCAGGCTCACCGTTATGAAAGGAATATTTTTCACCACGCTTATAATTCTGATATCGGTATGTCAGGGATGTATCCATACATATCCCGATGCCGGTGCGGAAGATCCAACAGAGGTGGAATTGACAGTTGACCTGTCATTAAGTCTGCAATGGGGTCAGATTTTGGCTTATTATCCTCCGGTAAGGGGTGGTGCCGAATCATATCGGCTTATAATTGAAATTAAGGAAAGGGACATAACTCGGATGAGGCATGAGCAGATGCTTTCATCGGCAGATTTTGAAAAAGGATCTGTAACCGTCAGACTGCCGGCGAAACTGCGTCCTGTGGTATATTCGCTTGCCGTATGGCTTGATGCAGTCCCTTCCGATGCTTCAGCCTCACCTGCGTTCGATGTCTCCACACTGTCTTCAGTCACACCAGTCTTCCGGCATGGCGAGTATCCTTTCCCGGAAGATTGCGGATTTGCAGAAACGTCATTGGATCTTACAGAATATGTCAACAAGCTGCAGGGGCGCAGGATAATTCAAATTGAAATGTCGTCACCCGGGGCACGTTTCAGGTTTGAGACCACAGATGTGGAAAGTTTTCTTAGATATGCGGATTCTGCTATCCAAAAGGGAGAAAAGTATACTTTGACACTTTCCTATAATGACCCGGTGGCGTTGGCGTTCAATGTGTTCAGTGGAGAACCGACAGGTTATGATGGTTCGGTTGAAGTGTCAGTCCCTCTTCCCGCATTATTTTCCTCTCAGGTCGCAGTTTGTTCAGACTGGGTTTTCACATCTAAAGAGAGAGAGGAGATTTCAGTGATGCTGACGCTTTATAATTCTGCAAAAATGATTGTGTCGAGGATAAAGAGGATAACATTCCCGGTGGAGCGAGGGAAAACCACCGTTGTCAGAGGGGATTTCCTTACTAACTTTTATTCCGGCAATGTAAGTGTAGACAATCTCTGGGACGATGAGATCATTATCCGGATAGAGTGATGACCGATACGTCATGGCTTTAATAAACAGCATATAACACACTAAAATAATACGCATATGATTCCATTAGTAAACCGCATCCTGAACGTAGTGTTGCCATTGGCGGCGACAATAATGGCGGGAGCCTGTTCGTCAACAGAAATTATTGATCAGCCTTCCGGCACAGCGAAGAAAGGGAAGACTATTTCCTTGTCGGTATCCTCGCCTCAAATTCAACAGACACGCGGCTCGCATGACAACCATAAACTCCGGTATATCGCCAAACTGGTAGAGGGGAATATGAAAGACACAAGGAATTTGTTGGAGAGAAAAGAGGTGATAGCTTCCGACGGGGATGCAACCATAACATTTTCAGTGGAAGAGGGTTTGTACACTATCGTTCTTTTTGCCGATTATATCGATTCGGATGAGCCGGATGAGACAGGATGTTACACCGACTGCTATTATGATACACATGATCCCAACTATCCGGAAATAATGAAAGTTTCACGCTTTGACGTAAACAATGATAATCTCGACTGTTTTGGGGAAGTCATATCGGTAGACAAGGGTGAAGAAGAGGTGGTGCGCGATATCGTTCTGGAGAGGAAGGTCAGCAAGATCCGATTTGTCAGTACCACTGCATCGCCTGATTCAAGGGAAGTTTCAGGGATACAGTTCACTAAGATTCCTTATTATTCACAAATCAATTTGTCTGTTGCCAACACAGGTGTTGAAGTGTCGAAGCATTACTCATCGGGAGAGCAGTATATCCCGCAGGGCGATTTGTCGGGTGTAGAGGAGGCGCCGGGATTGTTCTATTTTTACAGTCTGGCAAACAAGACAGGAGATCTGACTGCCCTTGCAGAGGTCGGTTTTACCGTTAATTACAATGACAACACGTCTAAATCAATATCAATACCGCTTGGGGTTGTCAAATCAGTACGAAATTCCATAACTACGGTTCAGGGAGCTTTCCTGTCGCCGGAGCCGAAGACGCTTGGAGACATTATCCTTAATCTTTCCACTCCGGATGGTTGGGAAGGAAGCGCCTCGACATCAATAACCATAGACGTGGACTGGGAGAAATAATCCGGATTTCATTGGTTAAATTTTATTTTGCATAAAACCATTGGAGGGGTATCAGCGTTGGCAGATTATAAAGTTATAATCTGAAACATTAATATCTCGATAAATATGAAACTTATGGAATCCTCTTCAGTTGTGGTGGTGCGGGATGCACGACGTTTTCCCTTGGGACTTTTACATATAATGCGTAGTCTTGAGCATTTGAAACGTTTCCATTTCCTCTGAACCACAGATTCCTCTATTGTTTGTCATTAAGGATAATAGAGGCTTACCCATGTAAATAAAATTATTTTGCACTGTCGGCAATATCAGTGGGGATGACTCCATAAGAGTATTATGTAGCTGTCCGGAATCGGGGGGACGCGCCAATATATCTGCAGGCATGAAGAATCCCGTCTTATCATGTTCCCTTCTTGGGGGAGCTACTGCGATTTATAAAGAGAACAAGCAAGTTCAAAATTTAGTAACTAAAAAAATACATGATATTATGATCAGCAAAAAAATGGTTGAGGCGCTCAATGAGCAGATCAACCGCGAATTTTGGTCAGGTTATCTTTATCTTTCGATGGCAAATCATTTTGAATCGGAAGGACGCAAGGGAATTGCCAATTGGTTCAGAATCCAGTTCAAAGAAGAATTTGACCATGCACAGATTTTCATAAACTATGTCAATGCCAGAGGAGGTCGTGTCATACTTGCCCCGCTTGCGGAGGTTCCCCTTTCGTGGGAAAGTCCTCTTGCTGCATTTGCCGACACTTTGGCACATGAACGGGTGGTGACAAAATGTATCCATGATCTTTATGCTCTTGCAGAAGAGGAAAGGGATTTCGCCACACGCCAGCAGCTCAACTGGTTTATCGCCGAGCAAGTGGAGGAAGAAGAAGCGGCGCAGGAGATCATCGACAATCTTACCCTTGTAGGCTCAGACGGCACAGGTATATATCAGATAGACACCGAACTTGGTAAGCGGACCTATACCGCTCCCGCATTGCTTTCTGGCAAATGATCATTTCACAGACACCTTATAAGTTTCTCCGGCAATTAAAAAGCGGCACACCGGAAGGTGTGCCGCTAATATTAGAATTTAAGGCTCTATAAATACTTACTTCGGTGAACGCCGTTTCACAACGTCGGTCAGCCTGTCTCTTACTACTAACTTAATTCGATTAATATCTTTCCATATCCATCCATAAGGGGGTGTGCCCTGTCAGTGACTTTATGCCGGAAACAAAATCCGGAGAAAGCCCATATTACGGATACAAAGATAGTGCTATTTTTTGTAAAAAAAAAATATCTGTCTGAAATCCGTGTATATGCGAATATTCAGACAGATATAATATAAAATTATAGAGAAGGAAAAGTCTATTCAGGCAATGTATAGAAATCTATGAGCCTGCTCAACGCCGCCTCGCAGACCGGACAGAAAGTGGGATGGTAATTGTCGCGCATGCGGCAAGTTTCCACCGGACGGTATACCCCTTTTTTCTGGTATCCTCCCCCTTCGTATACACCTACGACCTGAGTGTCGCCATTTTTAGATTTATGTTTCATGCGAGCCTCCCTGTCGCCACCCGGATCGACCCAAGGTGTCGGGATAGGAGTTCCAGGTTTGACCATGTCTTTCCATTTGGAATCGAAATCAACGAGGGTTGTAATATTGGGTTCCCAAGGTTCGATGTCAAGAGGATATGTGGAGTTTTCTTCGCCGTCGTAGAAATATTCATCGGCAAGGCCGCCGAAACTGTGACCAAATTCATGGACGGTCACAGGCAGGGTGAGTTTATTGCGAGATGCAGCGATATGATAAGCGTTGTATATGCCCCCGCCGCCATATTCATCCGTATTTACGAGTATCATGATATGCTCGTAAGGAATGCCGCTGAGAGCGTCATGAAGTTTTTTTACATTGGGTGTGGTCAGATATCGTGAAGAATAGAAAGTGGAGTAGTGAGATCCGAAAGCCGTGTCTTTCCATTGCTTCTTCAGCGGGATGCTTACACCGCTTTCGCGTGAAGGCACCATTACGGCTACAAAGTTGAATTTGTCTTTATTTGAGGCGTAAGGTTCGTATGACAGCATTTCGTCGGTAAACATTTTTGCATGGTTGATGAAGGAATCCATCTCTTCAATGGTGTATCCTTCAGCCAGCATTGCAATGTCGATCGCATTTTTCGAATCCCCTCCTTTGTGAAGATACTTATGAGGATATGGATTGTGTCCCTTTATTGCCACGAGTTCATCGTCCGGACGGTAACGGTGGGATAGACGGGCTATCTCTTCGTGACGGTTGTCGCATAAAGAAACCACTATGTCTGCCTCTTTTTTCGGGAGAGGGACTTGGAAAGAGTTCTCAAATGAATTGTTTACCTGTTCAGCCTCGGGGGTATAGATCCATTCCTGAAACAGTGATGAGAAAGAGTTGGTATAGAGGGTTTCTCCTGTCTGTGGGTCAACCACTGAGACAGTACCGTTCCCAAGGTATGGCAATTGGTTCAGCCTTGCTCTTCTTCCATACCATCCTTCGGACTTGGACTGACCGTCAAGCATGATGTGTATGCCTGAGGGACCTCCCCCGAAAATATAGTCAACCCTGAGGGTGCTGTCGGCAAAATTTGTAGAGAAATCAGGGCTTTTTGCAGCCTGCCCTGCTTTTACCGGATTGGGAGTTGCCGGTGCAACATTTACAGCTTCTGAGGCAAACATGGAAAATGCTACAGAGGCTAAAAGCGTGCTTAAAGTTAATTTTTTCATGATGAAACAGGTTAATGTGAAATGACGGTTGAATAGGTCATACTCATATAATTACGGCAAAGATAGTGATTTTTTGGAAAATAATGGTATTGTTGTAGTTAAATATTCAACTTTCGCTTGCGAGTGCTGAGGGTTATGGGGTTATAGGGTTATGGCTTGCAAAGTTGAACAACTGAGTGGTTGCGACAGAACCTGATAATGAAATCGGACAACATGCGGAATGGATGATATCCGGCATATTGTCCGATTTCTGTTTTATGATGGGGCTTTCAGGTAGTTTTGTAGACTATTCGTAGATGGAGGTGGGAGTCGTTGTGTGGCTTTCACCGTTAGATCTGCGGAGGCTTCCGAGTTCTTTTATGTTAATCTCTTTTTGGGGATTGAAGGAGTTTCCGTTGACATAGTTCAGCAAGGACACTTTCAGTTGATTCATTGCCGGACTGTCGTTGCCGGGATTCAGGATATCGAAAGCCGAAAAAAGGAGTCTGCCGTTTCCACACCTGGCTTCAAACACGTATGCAAGATGACGGTTGTGTACAAAATTGTCTATTGCCTTTATGACAGGATCAGCTGCCGGGATAGAATCGAGATTCACTACTTTTGCATTTTTCAAAGGGTGCCACCACTGCCAGTCGGTGTGTCCGTCATTGGGGAACAGCTGAAGTGCAGGATGTTTTGGGTCACACAAAATGCCCATTGTCCCCGCTTGCTTCGGGAAATGCACGGGACTCCAGAATACGGGGAGGAATTTACTTTCTATCCCTTCAGTGTCGTCGGGTGATGGTGCCAATAACACAGTCTTTCCTGCTGCAAGTGCTTTCTCGGCTTCATCAAACGATCGGGTAGTGAACACGTTTCCATTCTCGGTTTTTGAATCAGGATAGACATGAATCTTCCAGCTGTTTGCGATGTTGTCGCTGATTTTGACTTTCACGACTATTGCCGAAGGGTCGGTGACCATATCGAGAGGCGCCGAGAACTTACCGACAGTGGTAATTTCTCCTGCTTTTGCCTCGTCAATAGACAATTCTCCGGATGCTAATATTTTTCCTGTTGAAGCGTATGAAATCTCCCAGGATACGGGATTACCGGTCATTGCCTTGTCGGAAAAATTAGCCAAAAGGATTTCTCCGTTAAATATATCCGAGTTACGATAAACTGCGGATTCATAATTCAAAAGCGGAGTCACCGGAGCGCAGAACTGACGGAACCATTCAGGAGACACGGCGCCTTTATTGTCCCAGAAAGCATCAATAAGACCGACCAAAGCAGTGCCTTGTCCCGGGAAATCCTGCAGCCCGAGAAGCTGGAATCCGGACATCCCTTTAGTCTTCAGGGCGCGTTCAATCTCCTCCTTATACATCAATGCAGCCAGATTAGCCGAGGCAAGGGTCATGTCGCGGCTCTGGTCGAACAATTCTTTTTTCTTTAAGTTTTCCCGGATTAGCTTAAAGTTAAGAGGGTTGAGTGTTCCGGTGTATTTGCTGATCTCATCCATGGAGGGGAACACGGCATATTGTCCTATCTCGTGTGAAATTAAAGGAACGGGGAAATCCTTGATCCTTTCCGAATAATCAGCATTGAATGATGGAGATTCTGTTTCAAACACCCCTTGACCACGCACCCATCCGTTGTCTGTCCATTGTGTCACAAAAAATTCATCTTCCGGTTCGGGATGACCTCCGTGACCTTTTTCAAAAGTGAAAGAGGTGGTGGTGTAGAGATGACGCGGATCGCGCTGTTTCATCTCCTTTACAATGGCGTTAAGCCAATTGAAATCGTGCTGAAGTTCGTTGCCAACGCTCAGAAGACAGAACGATGGATGATTTCCGTAATTCCGGATAATATTCTCATATTCATCCTTAAGGAATTGTTCAGCCTGAGGGTCATCTCCTATTTTAAGAGACCACACGGGAAGTTCCACCTGAAGGTAGAACCCGAGAGAATCTGCAACCTCGAATGCCGCTTCCGGAGGACACCATGAATGGAATCTCAGATGGTTGAGTCCCCATTCCCCGGCAGTAGAGAAAGTCTTTTCCCACCCCTTCTTGTCTGTTGCCGGAGCACCGGTGAGCGGAAACACGCAACATTCGAGTGTACCTCTCAGGAAAACAGGGGTGTCGTTTATTCTTAGACCATCTTTGTTGTCGATGGTGCGTATGCCGAATGTGGCGACTTTTGAAGACTTGCCAGATATCCCCACTGATGCGGTATAGAGCCGGGGATTAAACTCGTTCCATTTCTGCAATGATGACACAGGCAGCGACATCTCGACGGTGTTGGCACCCGGTCTGAGTGTAAATTTCTTTGATGCCTTAATGGGAGTTCCGGATATCGCAAAATTTACCTTATGTCTGGATACTTTCGAAGAGAAGTTATTGATAATCCCTTTGATGTAGACAGAATCTCCGTTTGCAATTGTGTGGATTTCAATCCTGTCAATATCCATCTCCGGAATAGCCCTAAGGGAAATCTCGCCGAGGATGCCATTCCACATTGTCTGCGTGTCGTTGGTGTAGGAATGAGCGAGATTGCCTGTAGAAATGTCGTATTGACGGGAGTTGTCGATTTCAACCTCCAGTAGATGTTTTCCTGCCTTTAGCCCTTTGGGGAAAACGTGACGGTGGGGAGAGACAAGACTGTATAGAGTGTCGTTTGCTTCCATCCCTCCGAGTCTGGCGGTTGATTTCCAGATCACTCTTTCCAAAGTCAGTTCAAGAGGTTTGCCGGCAATTTCCGGAGTGATTTCGACTTCGCGGGAATATACGGCAGGTCCTATATATGAAAATCGACGTGCGAGCCTACGGTATTTCTCATCGTCTGACATAGATGTGGAGTCAAGGGGAGTGCCGAGACATGCCATGTCGGTGGTCGACGGCAGGTTTATTTCTCCGTTCTGACGGATGCCGGAAAGTTCAACTTCCCAGACTCCGTCAAGATTTATTTTGTCAGATTCTTTTGCAGAAGCGATGCCCGGGAGAATCAAGGCGGCTATTGAAAGGATCAAGCTGTAACCAGTCATGATTAAATCTATTTATTACAGTCGATTATATGATTTAAATAAAATTCCTTAATGTCATAATGGTTAGGATCGAGAGACACTGCCTCATTGAGATATTTCTTAGATTTTGCAGTGTCGTCCAGTCCGGCATACCCTAAAGCCAACATAAACAGGCAATGCACACGGTTACGGGTGTCGAGAGAATCGTCCCAGATGAGGAGGTCGGGAAGAGAAACCGCGAAATAATCCATTTTTACAGTGTCATGATAATGCTGTCTGCCATAGTCGGCGAGTTTGTTGAAATAGCCTCTTGCCTTGTCGTCCATTCCCAAAGCTTTGAACGCCAATCCGGCATAAAATATTTTGTGAGGTTTAGCATCGTTATAATATAGAGCCGGGGCAGGATCGGTGGGTCCTTCTGTAGCCATTTTGAAATATTTGTCAGCATTGTCTCGGTCTCCTTTCTTCTGATATGCCAAAGCAATCATATAAAGGAAGTCATTTTCCTGGGCACCGTAGAGTTTCCCTTCTCCAAGATTTTCAGGGTAGGAGAGACATTCATTCATCAAGGATATGACCTCGTCATAATCTCCTTTTTCAAAAGCCTCGTTCGCGAGACCCATGCGGCAATACTGATACTGAGCCGGCACTTTCCCTTCGCCACCTTCCCAGGGATGGAATATCCGATTGTCGATCATCTCTTTTGCACGACGGTGATTCCCCGTGAAATTGAGAAGGGAGATAAATTCGAGATAGAGGTCGTCGCGTTGCTCCACTTCTTGCATATGATCTTGGAGGAACGACAGGCGTTGGGAATGTGGTTTCTGAATGCGTCGGTAAAGCTGGTCGAGTTCCATGAGTATTCTTGAATCAGACATGTCAAGATTGAATGCCTTCTCCATAAATCTCACAGCCTTTTCAGAATCATTCTTCTTGTTGAAATAAGCTAACGCAAGATTTCTCCAAACTGTAGGGAACGACGGGTTGAGTTCCCTTGATTTTTCCCAAAGAGAGATTGCAATGTCATACTGACGGTTGTTGTAGTAAAGATTGCCGAGCAGATATGGAGCCACTGAATCGTGGGTGTCTGTCGCGATTGCATCAATTAAAGCAATGACTGCCTCATTGCGGTTTGGGAAACATCCTGCAGGATCAGACGCGCTCCCCTTCTTGAAAACTTCCGCGGCTCTTTCATTGTCTCCGGCTTTCAGCAGGTTCCACCCAAGGTAATACCAGGTCATGGGGGTAGTGTAGCCGTTTTCGACGGCAGTCTCCCATACCTGTGCCGCTACATCAAATTGTCCGGCAAGGGTGAAATCTATCGCCACTTCATCATAATTATGAGGCTCGGATCTCATAAGGGAGATAAAATGATTGAGGGTTGCCACATTTTTGTCGGCAAGATATTTCACGAACAACGCGCAGAAATTAAACGGATCAATTTCTAAAGATTCGTTTGCAAGGGATATTGCTTCCTTTTCTTTCCCCGATTTATGAAGGATAAGAGACTTCAGGGCACGAGCCTGATGGTTGTGGGCGTTGCGTGCAAGGGATCTGTCAAGTTCATAAAGGGCATCGTCATAATTGCCGGACTCCGCAGATATGCGTGCACACCAGAGGAAGCCGGCATCCTGCCATGCCGCATTCCATGTTGATTTATAGAAATAGTCGTATGCCTGTGCCGTTTTCCCTTGATAAAAACAAGCCACTCCGAGATTATAAAGGATTTCACCGTCGTATGGATTGGGGTTTCTCTTGATCTGACGCTGGAGAGCTTTTGTGAGATATTTCTCTGCAATATCAAATCTCCCTTTGCGGAGATACCACAATCCCATTGCATTGTTACACCTGATGTCACCGGGATCCCGGCGGAGACCCTCCTCATAATAGTCGAGAGGGCTGTATGTGGCGTGGCGGTATTGTTCGAGGTGAAGTCCTGTAAGGTAGAGTTCTTCAACTGTTTTTGTGTCTTCCGGACTTAACGGAGCTTCGGCGGCTGCGGGAAGCTTTTTGATTTCGTCCGGTTGTGGAATCCATGAAAGAACCGTCTTGCCGTTCTTTATGATATAGACTTCAACTGAATTTATATCATTCCCTTGTAGGTCAACTATAATCTCAGCGATCTTCTCCGGTGAAATCTGTAATGACTCGGACAATAATACCGAATCGCCGGATTTTACACTTATTCCAATTTTCTGCGAAGAAGTTGACTGTATTTTTAGCTCGGCTACCCCGTCGGCGGTTTGCTCAATATTAAAGATAATGTCTTTTGAAGCATTTTTGACCATCCCCAATTCCCGGTAAGGGAGGAAATATTGTTTGAAATGCTTTTCCTCAAAAGGCATCAGCCAGGAGAAGTCTGGTTGGTTTTCAGTAAACACCCCAGCCATCAGTTCAATATATGGTCCGTCTTCATCAGTAAGGTTTCGGTCCCATGCGCGACCGAAATCACCGTTGCCCCATGTCCATTGCTTTTTGCCGGGAGAAACATGGTGAGACGCCACATGAAGCATACCGGCACGTGTGTCGCATTCGTACCCACCTTCGAAATTGAATTTGGAATTTACACCCATATAGGAGGTGGGAACGAAAATGTTTTTATAGTTGGCTATGTCCACACCTGCGGAATAATCCATCTTATAGTAAGTGCCGGTGGCGATGGGGAATGAACTTACGGCACGTTTCCCATGATCAAACACAGCATTGATATCCGGGGGGAAAACGCTTCTGTAGTGATCGTTGACGGCAACTGCGGGGTTCGCCCACCATAAGAATGTCTGAGGCAGGGGGGTGGGATTGTAAAGAGTCCCCTCGATTTCAAGATAGGCGCAACCGGGGCGAAGAGTGAATGCCGCCATCCCTTTCTGATGAAACATACGCTCGATCTCATTTACGATCACTGATACAGATCCGTCGGAGTTTTCCCGTATCGTGCAGTCTACGGGCATAAAGGTGCTGGGGCGGTGGTGTTGAGGCCAGTTAAACTCGATACCTCCTGATATCCAAGGACCGGCAAGTCCAACGAGAGCAGGCTTGATCACGTGGTTATAGTATATGAAATGGCGTTGTTTTATCTTGTCGTAAGCCATCTGTATTCTTCCACCCAGTTCAGGAAGTACCATAACCTTTATATACTCATTCTCAATAAATACGGCGTTATATTCCTTGTCGGTCTTGGTGTCGGCTATCGATTCGATCACTTGATAGGGATATACACTGCCGCTTGAACCTTGATATACTCGTTTCTCGAGGAAAACCGGATTCTTGTCCGGTTTTCCAACTTCATAAGTAGGGATAACAATCTTTTCTTCCCAAGCTTTTACCATATGTTTTGTAGATTTTTATTAGTCAATAAGTTTTTTCTCAAGTTCTTCGAGGCTTTCCCCTTTTGTCTCAGGTAGACGGCGGGTGAAGAAGATGTAACCGAATATGCAGATTGCGGCATATATCCAGAATGTTCCGTAGCTTCCGAGCCATGAGTTAAGGATAGGGAAGGAGTATGTGAGCAGGAAACATGCCGCCCACAGTGCAAACGTGCAGGTTGCCATCGCCACCGCGCGAACCCTGTCGGGGAATATTTCAGAAAGCAGGACCCATGTCACCGGTCCGAGGGTCATGGCATAGCATGCGATCGCGATCACCACGAGTAGCACCATCCCGATTCCGGTGAATCCGAAGAAGTAGCCTGCACCGAGTAAGAGATACGTGACAGCGAGTCCACCTGCGCCGATAAGCATGAGTGTCCGTCTGCCGAGACGCTCTACCGTGAATATCGCCACGAAAGTGAAGACCAGGTTGGTGATTCCTGTCAGCACTATATTGAAAAGTGTTTCGCTAACATCATATCCGGCACCCTCGAATATTTCCTGTGCATAGTTGAAAATCACGTTTGTGCCACACCATTGCTGGAATACAGCAACAATAAGACCGAGAATGAGGACGCGTCGATATGGTTTTGAAAAGAGGGTTGCGAGGTTACCCTGCTTTCTGTTCCCGTCATTTTTCTGTTGTGCCTCTATTTCTTTGTGGGCATATCCGTTATCTCCTATTTTAGCCAACACCTCCAGTGCCTTATCAGCCCTTTTTTTGAGGATGAGCCAACGGGGACTTTCAGGGATAAAGAAACTCATGATGAAGAACAGTGCGGCAGGAAATGCCTCAGCCCAGAACATCCAGCGCCATCCCAATTGGCAATTCCACGATGCGAAAGCAGGTTGTGTGGTATTTGCGTCAAGTGGTTCGGCAATAAGATAATTCACTATCTGCGCCGCCAGGATTCCGATCACAATTGTGAGCTGATTTATGGAGACAAGTTTCCCCCTGATATGTGCCGGAGATATTTCTGCAATATACATGGGAGATACCATTGAGGCGACACCAATCGCGACACCACCGATGAGCCGATAAAACAGGAATAAGTCATAATTGGAGACTTCCCCTGTGCCATATGCCGAGATAAGGAAAATTACGGAAGATATCATTAATAGCCATTTCCTGCCGATCAGATCCGCAAGCTTTCCGGCGGTCGTGGCGCCGACAAGACATCCGGCTATTGCGATGCTCATTGCCCATCCTTGTTGCACGGGATTGTCGGTGATGCCGAAGAAAACTTCATAGAACGGTTTTGCTCCTCCGATCACCACCCAGTCGTAGCCGAAAAGTAGCCCTCCCAATGCTGACACGAAGCAGATGAAATAGATAAATTTCTTATTGAAATCGGTCATTGTCATGATTGCGGTTTTAAGGTTATTATGATGATGCAAAATTAGTAAGCAGATGATGGTGAAAAAATAGAAAAACAGAAATGATTGATGGATTATTTTACGATTTTTGTTAATTTAGCGTTATGAAGAAGATAAAAAGCGGATTTAAAGGAGAGAGGGCACATGTGCTGCCGGAAACGAGCATACGGTTTTTGGCTTCAAATCCCCTGTCTTCAGGTCTATATATTACAGATATAGGCTACTATCCTCATGCCGTCAATCATTATAGGGAGAGGGAATTGCCGATAGGTGAATACGTGTTTATCTATTGCATAGAGGGTGAGGGATGGTTTGAATGTCTGGGAAAGAGGCATAAGACATCGGGAAACCAATATTTTGTCCTTCCTCCCGAGACAGCTCACAGCTATGGCGCGGATCCAGACAATCCATGGTCAATATATTGGATACATTTCAACGGCACTCTTGCAAAAGTGTTTTTCCCGGAAGTGCCGTGTGTAGGGGATCTCAAGCCGGGCGTTAAATCAAGAATAGCAGACAGGCTTGATATTTTTGAGGAAATTATGATGGTGTTGGGACAGGGGTATACAGGTGAAAATCTTCTTTATGTTAGTTCTGTGTTCCACCATTTTTTAGGCACATTGCGGTTCCTTCACCAGTATCGTATGGATTCCGGTTCGGACAACGAACCGATAGAGATGGTTAATGCCTCTATCCATTATATGGAAGAGAATATTTGCCGCAGATTGAAGCTGGATGAGATTGCATCGTATATAGGATATTCACCATCGAGATATTCGGAGGTTTTCAGGAAAAGTATGGGATGTCCGCCGATGGAATATTTCAACCGGATTAAGATAAAGTATGCGTGTCGCCTGCTTGAGAAATCGAAGTTTTCAGTTCAGCAGATTTCCAGCCGTATCGGTATAGAAGACCCGTATTATTTTTCGCGTCTATTCAAGAAGGAGACAGGAGTCTCTCCCACAGCCTATCGCAACGGACTATACTCCGAGCATGACACTTAGAGCACGTTCCTTAAAATTGGGAATATGAGAGGAATAGGATTCTTCACCTCCCCGGCAAACATATCCTCACTCGTCTCACTATGTGGGTTTGATCTTCAGCTGCTGATTGAAAATCTTACAAAATTTTGAAAAAGGAAAAATTTTAAACAACTTCATTTGGAAACTACGTGTCTAATAGTTACTTTTGCTAAAATTATGTTATTCTGATTGATTCTCCAATAT
>JAIDJJ010000347.1 GCA_029052265.1 Muribaculaceae bacterium | reverse complement strand
AAACGCACGTCTTTCTCACTGAACATCCTGAGATCATTCTCCCTGTATTTAAGATTCGTGATACGCTCTATTCCCATCCCGAACGCATAACCGGTATAAACTTCCGGATCAATACCGCAAGACTTGAGAACGTTCGGATCTACCATACCACACCCGAGGATTTCCACCCATCCGGTGCCTTTGCAGAACGCACACCCTTTCCCTCCGCAAAGGTCGCAACTTATATCCATTTCGGCAGAAGGCTCGGTAAAGGGGAAATATGACGGGCGCAGACGGATCTTCGTCTCCACTCCAAACATCTCTTTTGCAAAATTGAGAAGCACCTGCTTAAGATCGGCAAACGAAACATTCTTGTCGATATACAGACCTTCCACCTGATGGAAGAAACAATGGGCGCGGGCTGAGATCGCCTCATTACGGTATACCCTACCGGGACATACTATGCGGATCGGCGGCTGAGTCTTCTCCATCACCCGGGTCTGAACAGATGAAGTGTGGGTGCGCAACAGGACATCCACCGGATTCCTGGATATAAAGAAAGTATCCTGCATGTCGCGCGCAGGATGATCTGCCGGAAAGTTCAGAGATGAAAATACATGCCAGTCATCTTCTATCTCCGGACCTTCGGCTATAGTGAATCCCATGCCGGAGAAAATGCGGATAATATCGTCTTTTACAATAGACAGCGGATGACGTGAGCCGACGGGAAACGGTGTCGCCGTCCGGGTAAGGTCGATGGATGAAGCTTCATTGTCAGCCCCTGCCGACAGATTCTCCTTTAGGCTGTTGATCTTGTCTGTGACATCATTTTTGAGCTGATTGAGCAATTGTCCGAGCTCCCGCTTCTGCTCAGCCGGAACATTGCGAAAATCTGCCATCAGGGCAGACACAACACCTTTTTTGCTCAAATACTTGATACGAAGTTCTTCAACCTCCTGCACATTTGACGCTGTGGCTGCCGCCACTTCCTCTCTGATACTGTTTATCTTGTCTATCATTGTTGTTCTAATTGTCAACATAAGCCCCGAAATCGCCTACATTCAGACAAAATACGGTGCATCTTTTCTTTATTTCGCAAAATTACTAAAAAATACCGAATATATTGTATCAAAACAGCCACTTTCAATGTTAATTAAAAAAAGCTTCAGCTTTTACCAAGACCGAACGGAAATAAATATGCTTTTGATTGGCTTATATTATGAATGACTTTCGAATTCGGAAAGAGGAAATCATGTGATTTTACAATCACTGACACGCTACTTCTCAGGTTGTCGCAATATATG
>JAIDJJ010000346.1:2042-2936 GCA_029052265.1 Muribaculaceae bacterium | reverse complement strand
GAGTGGTTTCATCACTCGGTAAAGGGATTATTTCCTCGTCACTTGCGAGACTTCTATTGTCAAGAGGTTATAGTGTTACAATTCAGAAATTTGACCCCTATATCAATATTGATCCGGGTACGCTGAATCCTTATGAGCACGGCGAATGCTATGTCACCGTTGACGGACATGAGGCTGATCTCGATCTCGGGCATTACGAACGGTTTACAAACATTCAAACTACGCGAGCTAACAATGTCACAACCGGCAGGATTTACCAATCGGTTATAGATAAGGAACGCAGGGGAGACTATCTTGGAAAAACTGTCCAGATCATTCCTCACATCACAGACGAAATCAAGCGCAATGTAAAATTTTTAGGAAATACCGGTAAATTTGATTTCGTAATCACAGAAATAGGGGGTACCGTCGGAGATATTGAATCGACCCCTTTCCTTGAGGCTGTCAGACAGCTCAAATGGGAACTTGGAAAAAACGCTTTAAGTCTACACCTAACTTACGTTCCTTATTTAAAAGCAGCTAAAGAACTCAAGACAAAACCCACACAACATTCGGTGAAACAACTTCAGGCGATAGGTATTCAGCCGGATATTCTCATATTACGTACTGAAAAAGATATTCCTCAGTCAATGCGCAGGAAGGTCGCTCAATTTTGCAACGTGTCGCCGGAGGCTGTGATACAGAGCATTGATGCTTCCTCAATATATAAAGTGCCTTTGATGATGCATGAGCAACATCTTCAAGATCTTGTGCTTAGCCTTACCGGTGTTGAAAGTAAAGGTGAACCAAACCACACCGCATGGAATGACTTCCTTCGCAAGCTTGATTCAGCAGAAAAAATCATTACGATAGCTCTTGTCGGGAAGTATGTGGAATTGCAGGATGCTTATAAAT
>JAIDJJ010000346.1:0-2032 GCA_029052265.1 Muribaculaceae bacterium | reverse complement strand
CATATACTGAATCTTGTATATGTACATTCTGAAAAGCTTGACGAAAGCAATGTGAATGATAAACTGTCGGGTATGGATGGGGTGATAATAGCCCCCGGATTCGGGCAGCGCGGTATCGAAGGGAAATTTGTGGCTCTCAAGTGGTGTAGGGAGCATGATATGCCAACGTTCGGCATCTGTCTCGGCATGCAATGTATGGTGATAGAGTTTGCCCGCAACGTATTGGGGCTCAAGGATGCCAATTCTACAGAAATGGATCCTCATACCGCTCATAATGTCATAGACCTCATGGAAGAGCAGAAGAGCGTTTCTAACCTTGGAGGCACAATGCGGCTCGGTGCATATGAGTGCAAGCTGAAGAAGGGGTCGCTTCCGGCGGAGGCTTATGGATGTGAGATGGTAAAGGAAAGGCATCGTCATCGTTTTGAGTTTAATGAAGATTATCGCGGACGTTTTGAAGAAGCCGGATTGGAATGTGTAGGAGAAAATCCGGAAACGGGATTGGTGGAGGTGGTCCAGATTCCTTCATTGACATGGTTTGTGGGCACTCAGTATCATCCGGAATATCAGTCGACGGTTTTGAACCCCAATCCACTTTTCATTTCATTTGTGAAAGCGGCGATTGCAAATAGCGATAAAAAGAATCAATAACGCAAAACAGATCTTATCAATGGAATTGATAAAACACGAATGTGGCGTGGCTATGATCCGGCTGCTTAAGCCACTTTCATATTATAAAGAAAAATATGGTTCCGAACTCTACGGATTGGATAAGCTCTATCTCATTATGGAGAAGGAGCATAACCGCGGTCAGGAAGCGGCAGGGATAGGGTGTGTAAAGCTTGATGTGCCTCCGGGTCAAGAATATATATTCCGTGAAAGGGCGCAAGGGTCAGGCGCAATTACAGAAATATTTGCTAATGCTCACCGTCTGATAGCCGACAGTGTAAACGAAGGTTTGGATATAAAGGATGCTCCTTATGTGGGGGAAGTTTATATGGGACATCTCCGGTATAGTACTACAGGACGATCCGGGATAAATTATGTGCACCCGTTTATGCGCCGCAATAACTGGAGCTCACGAAATATGCTTCTATGTGGCAATTTCAATATGACCAATGTAGATGAGATCTTTGATTCCATCATATCAAAAGGTCAGCATCCCAGGCTTTATGCCGATACATTTATTCTCCTTGAACAATTGGGACATGGTCTTGACCGTGAGAACGAGAGATTATATAAGATTCATAGCGAAGCGGGATTGTCGGGACTTGAACTTTCTCATGCGATAGCAAGAGACCTTAATGTAAGCAATGTGTTGAGACGTTGCGCACCAATATGGGACGGTGGGTATGTGATCTGCGGCATTGTAGGAAACGGAGACATGTGGGCGATGCGTGATCCTAATGGCATAAGACCTGCCTTTTATTATAAGGATGATGAGATTGTAGTGGTGGCGAGCGAACGTCCGGTCATACAGACCGCCTTCAATCTTACAGCTGATCAAGTACAGGAACTGGCACCCGGCGACGCGCTTGTAGTAGACCGGGACGGGACATCACGCATGGATCATATTTTGCCTGCCGGAAAAAATGCCAAATGCAGTTTTGAGCGTATATATTTTTCACGAGGTTCTGATCAAGATATTTATAACGAACGGAAAATGCTTGGCAGAAAGCTCGTGGATCCTGTTTTGAAGTCGATAGATTATGATATAGACAATACAGTATTTTCTTTTATTCCGAACACAGCGGAAGTCGCCTTCTACGGACTTATGGCTGGTGTGGAAGATTATCTTATTAAATTTAAGATAAAGGAAATTCAACGGTTGTCAGAAACGGGAAACCTTACCGATGAGGCTATTGCAAGGGTGTTGCGACGTAGGGTAAGGCGAGAGAAAGTGGCTATCAAAGATATCAAACTTCGAACATTCATCGCTGAGAGTGACGTGAGGAATGATCTCGCCACCCATGTATACGATATTACTTACGGTTCCATAAAGCCGGGAGACAAACTTGTCGTGATAGATGAC
>JAIDJJ010000345.1 GCA_029052265.1 Muribaculaceae bacterium | reverse complement strand
ACAACCTGGTAATCCCGGGAGCCCTTGTGGGGGGACTTATTCGTCTCGGAAATCTCATGAACAGTGAAATATATGGAGGACCCACTGATCTTCCATGGGGATTCATCTTTTTGAGAGAGAATGAGACTGTTCCAAAACATCCTACCCAGATCTACGAAGCGGCATGCTATTTCATTCTTTTCGCCTTGCTGATGTGGATGTATTGGAAAAAGAATGCAGAAGAAAGACCCTACCTTATTCTCGGGACATTCTTCCTCGGAATATTCGTGCCAAGGTTCTTTATCGAATATGTCAAAAATGTTCAGGTTGACTCCGAATATGAGATGATTGCCACCTATGGCATCAATATGGGGCAGCTACTCAGCATACCATTCATACTTTTGGGGATTTTCCTCGTCATCTGGGCTATGGTTCATCCGCGCCAGCATTGGACATTTCCCAACAGATTTGCAGAGGAAATACCGTCTTCTCCTCATGGCAAGTCAAAACAACCATATAAAGGGTAATATCAATATAACACTGCTTTAGTTATTTTTACCGGATAACCGGCATTCCGGATCCGGTCATTAATATTTTTAATGCACCCCGAAAACCCAGGGTTTTCGGGGTGCATTAATTTCAGAGTCCCGCTGTCATTTACGTCTGAGCGATATATTTACAAGATAATTTTGACTATGTCATAAAGTATAACGCGAGCATTGTCCGGTTCAAAAACAAAGTTTTTGTTTATCATCAATGACCATTACTCCAATCAACCAATTACTAACTAACAACTAACGACATCCCGATCAAAAGTTATTGCCATCCGGTTTGAAATGAAACCGGATGGCAATAACTCATATATCAGGGACAATCACCCGAGGATAGCCACTGCTTTTTTTAGAGCATTGATGAATGCATCTGCCTCTTCTATCGTATTGTAAGCGGCAAAGGAAACCCTGACCGTCCCGGGAATACCAAGACGATCCATCAACGGCATCGCACAATGATGCCCTGTGCGGACCTCCACCCCCTGTTTGTCAAGAAGCAATCCAAGATCATAAGGATGAATATTACCAACCAAAAAAGATATCACGGCATCCTTATGGTCAGCTGTGCCGTATATCTTGAGACCTGGGATTTCCACCATCTTTTTCTGAGTGTAATCAAGCAGCTCCCTCTCATGAGCCGCAATATTCTCCATACCGACCTCTTCAATGAAATCTATTCCTTTTGAAAGCGCCGCTATATCCACAAAATCCGGGGTGCCCGCTTCAAATTTGAATGGAAGATCGGCATATGTAGTATGTTCAAAAGTCACCTTGCCGATCATTTCTCCCCCTCCCTGGTAAGGAGGCATCTCCTCAAGCCACTTTTTCTTTCCATAAAGCACCCCGATACCTGTGGGACCATACATCTTATGCGAAGAAAACACATAAAAGTCACAGTCGATATCCTGCATGTCGATATACATGTGTGGAGATGCCTGGGCTCCGTCAATCAAGACAGGCACATTCCTTGAATGTGCATATTCAACCATCTCCTTCACCGGATTGACCGTGCCGAGCACATTGCTGACATGACAAAACGAAGCCATGACAGTACGCTCATTAAACAGAGAACGGTATTGGTCAAGGTCGAGCTCACCTTTATCATTGATGTCCACAACCCTTATCACGATTCCCGTTCTGTCTCTGAGAAGCTGCCAGGGCACGATATTGGCATGATGTTCCATCACCGTGAGGATAATCTCATCACCCTTCTTGAATCTGCTTCCGAAAGATGAAGCCACAAGATTGATCCCTTCGGTGGTTCCACGGGTAAAAATCACCTCCTCTATCGAACCGGCATTTATATAACTGCGTATTTTTTCTCGCGTGCGTTCCTGCATGTCGGTCATCTCCTGCGACAGCGTGTGCACTCCGCGGTGAACATTTGCCTTGGTATGGGTATAGATCCGCATTATTTCCTCCACAACCCTGCGTGGAGTCTGGGAAGTGGCACCATTATCGAGATAGACCATAGGTTTACCCGCCACATCCCTTGAAAGTATCGGAAATTCCTCCCTGAGTCTGTTTACATCAAATTTTTCCATGTTCATTTCTCACTATTGCAGGAAGAATTGCATGCGGCACAACTTGAAACCCCTCCTGCAAATCTTTTCTCCACAAGCATATGGAGACGTTCTTTAAGACCGGGCAGCCGCACGGCATCTATGACATCTGCCATGAATGCCTGTTTCAACAACAGTTTGGCTGTATTCTCCGACAACCCGCGCGTACGCATGTAAAACACCTGCATATCGTCAAGTTGTCCTATCGCTGTGCCGTGGCTGCATTTCACATCGTCATTGTAGATTTCAAGCTGAGGTTTTGAATACATCCTGGCAGCGTCACTGCCCACTATATTGCGGTTGTTCTGATACGCCTCCGTCTTGTCTGCCCCCTGATCCACTTTGATCATGCCGGTAAACGCCCCGGTCGCCTCATCATCCAGCACATACTTGAAAAGTTCATCCGTATTGCAGTGACCCTTCTTATGCTCGATTCTTGAATATGAGTCAAGATGACGCTTACGGTCTTCTATTCCCATTCCATACAGATGAAGCGACGCATGCTCACCTTCGAATACTGAATAATATTCATTCCGTGTGATTCCGTTATAAAGAGTTATCCCGTCTATCACAAGATCACACCCTTCCCCCTCTCTGACATACATGGATGAAAGACGGGTTGTTTTTTCCGTACTCTCTTCGAGGTCATAATAATCCAGGCGCGAATTTTTCTCCGCGAAGATCTCTATGGTCTGCAATGCCAGAAACTCCACATCCGGATTCTGGGTATGGTCGCAAGTAAGGATCCGGATTTCCGAGTCTTCCTCAAGTATCACAAGCACCCTTCTCACCGCCATAAGGGGGGAACCGTTCTGGAGTATGTTGACTATCTGTATCGGCTTTTCTACCTTGACCCCTTTTTTCACCCACACTGCGATACCGTCCTGCACAAGAAGAGTGTCAAGCGCCACTACAGGGTTATCAATATCTGCGCACGCTCCGTAATAACGCGCGCACACTTCCGGGTGATCCGTAGCGAATTTGCGCAGACTTCCAACGAATACCCCTTCAGGCAAACCATCTTGCGCATTCCTCGATTCGGCATAAAGATCATTAACCGAAAAAAACATTGAGGTGGTCAGGCTAGGCACACCGCAATGGAAAGTGGCTGCCGGATTCACTTCCATACCAATCCGGGCAAGATTCAATCCATAGTCCGGAGAAAGCAATTCCCCGAGATCTGTGGTTTCATAATTTTCCGATCCTTTGACAGGCAGCACCATTCCTTCAAGCTTTTCAAGAGCAGCCTGCCGCTTACTGTTAAGCACAGACGCACTCCCCGAATCAACCAGATTCCGATGCTCCTTATAAAGGTCGATATACTGTTGCAAAGCGCCCATATCACTTACCCTTTGATTTCTTCATTATCAACTTGCTGTTTGATCCAGTCGTATCCTCTTTCCTCAAGTTCGAGAGCAAGCTCAGGACCTCCCGTCATCACAATCCTTCCCTTATAAAGGATATGGATAAATTCAGGCTTGATATAGTCGAGAAGACGTTGATAATGGGTGATGACTATAGTTGCGTTGTTGGCTGACTTAAGTTTATTGACACCTTCTGCCACTACCCTGAGCGCGTCTATATCCAGACCGGAGTCTGTCTCGTCAAGAATCGACAGTTTCGGTTCAAGCACAGCCATCTGGAATATCTCGTTTCTTTTTTTCTCACCCCCGGAAAACCCTTCGTTCACTGAGCGGGACGCAAGTTTATTGTCAAGCTCCACTATCGCACGCTTTTCACGCATCATTTTAAGAAACTCGGTGGCACTCATCTGTGGCTCTCCGAAATATTCCCGCTTGGCATTCACAGCCGCCCGCATGAAATGGACCAGCGACACTCCGGGAATCTCCACCGGATATTGGAACCCAAGGAAAAGTCCTTCATGGCTTCTCACTTCCGGAGCCATGGAAAGGAGATCCTTACCATAAAATTCGGCACTCCCTCCGGTCACCGTATATGCCGGATTGCCGGCAAGAACCATAGAAAGCGTTGACTTACCCGATCCGTTCGGACCCATTATAGCGTGCACCTCCCCCGGTCTGACCTCGAGATTGATTCCCTTTAATATCTCTTTGCCGTTGATCTCGGCATGCAGGTTGTTTACTTTAAGCATTGTTTATATTTATTTTGGCTCCCTCGTCGTTTTTTTCAATTATAACATCGGGAATGCAATTTATGTTGCGACTTATTTTTTTAGCTTCTCTAAGCTGTATCAGATGCGACAGGTCTTCATAACTGTGGCAACCGAGCAGACTCGGAGTCAGCATCATGACTGCCTCGACCACGTTGCCATCTTCAGCTGTGGCATATTTCATCAGAGGTGACGTCGGATTGACACACAGTATCAGGTTGTAGACGATCGACACAATCAGCATATATTTCGCCAGGCAGAATGCCGCCCCAAGCAATTTGTCAAGCATCCCTACATAAAACACCTGCATCGCGCTTCTAAGCACTTTCGTAAATATGCGAAATGCAAGAAACACCGACACATAGACTAACGCTGCCGAAGTCACACTATAAATAAACGCCGCTCCAAGCCTTCCCTCCAGCCCGGGAAGAAGACTTCGCATCAACGATTCCGCCTCGCTGTCAAAAACATGGGCGCATACTGTGCCGAATGCAAAACCAAGCACACCCGACACCTGTCCTGTGAACCCACGGCGAAATCCTTTTATCACCGCCAGCACGGCAACCGCTATAACCACGATATGATACGTCGCATCATTCATCTTATATACTCTGCAAAATTAACTCTTATCGCCGAAAATACAAAATTACCACACGACATTAATGCGTATCAACTCCCATCGACTCCTGATGTTGAAAATATTTTTCTCTCCAAAGTTTCAAAATCAGTTTTTTTAGCTAAATTTGTGTTATGAAAGTGCCTTTTTTTAATCGACCGATGAAAGACTTGATTGTTGCCGGCGGGTTTCTGCTCGTCTGCATTCTTCTTGTGTTTGCCGCCATCTGGGCTTACAGGCAATTCATAACCAGTCCAC
>JAIDJJ010000344.1 GCA_029052265.1 Muribaculaceae bacterium | reverse complement strand
ATTGAAATCTGTGGGTGTAAAATTCGGGAATTGCCGAGCACCTACTCAGAGTAAATGCTTGTAATTAAGCGTAATAACATTGTGGTTCGCTGTCCCAGGCAGATCACAGAGGAGACTATCATTTGATAGTCTCTTTTCTTTTGTATATCAGTTTGTTAGATGTCGTATCGGTGCCGGGAAGCGGCGCTATCCATCGCATGTAATGGATAGTTTGCCCCTTCCCGATGATCGGTTGACTCTGTGATGTTGCGGAGTTAAATCGGGAAGGGGCAGATGATCTCGAAATTATTTGTATTCGACCGCGAGGCTGAAACCCTGTGTGCAATCAAATGCGGGGATGTCAATTTCGGCAGACGAATTCTTTTTGTCGTAGGTGGCAGCCACTTTCTTGCCGTTAAGTTTTGCTACTGACGGTTTTGGACAATCGTATATTTTTACCACACAGCTTTTTGTGGCAGGCATGTCTTTATATCCGCCTTTGCGGGGAGCCACGCTGTATACCCATTTCTTTCCATCTCCGGAGTGGGAGACAAGGGTGGTGGCATATTCCGTGGCGTAATCCTTGCTGTCGCCCGAATCTTCATAAAGCTCGAATTCTCCCGGTTTTAACCCGTAGAAATTGAGAATCAGACGGTCTGATTGTTCCGACGCATGTTTGAGTTCAGGAGGATTTGTGGCTATCACTGCCCCTTTCCTTATAAACCATGGGAACTGGTTATGCGAAAATTCCATTGTCTCGTCTTTTCCTCCCTCCAACATCCTTGAATGGGAAGGGGAATACCATTCACCTTCGGGAAGCCACAGCGTCTTTTCGCTGACAACGCCGTTCCCCTTTTTGAAAATGGGAGCCACTAAAATATCATCACCGAAAAAGTATTGCGTCTCATTGGCGTATGCCTCGTCAAGCTCAGGATATTCATAATAGAGAGGTCTTGTCAGCGATATGCCTGTGTCATAACACTTGCGTGCCATCGTATAGATGTACGGAAGGAGAGCGTAGCGGAGTTTGACCGATTCCCGCAGCAACGGGAAATTGGGATATTTCCATATGCGGCGTTCAATGCGGTCGTCACGTGTGGCATGAGTACGGAAAATAGGAGTGAACACACCGTATTGCACCCATCTGAGCACAAGTTCCGGATCGTTCGGATCCTGGTCAGAATCCCCGGGGATCATGTGTCCGCCAAGATCATGCCCCCAGTATCCGTAACATACATTGGATGCCGTGGACGTGAAATAGGGCTGAAATTCCAGAGTCGGATAATTGATGTAGGTATCACCGGAGAACCCTATCTGATAGCGGTGGCTGCCCAGTCCGCCCCATCTGTGGAAGATCATTGGACGGCGGTCGCGATTGTTGAGCATATCGTTGAAAAACACATGATTCAGCCAGAATGTCTCGCCCATGCCGTCCATCATCGGGTTCACAAGCTTCTGCTGCCAGTCGAGCCACCAGAAATCCACGCCCCGTTCCTCTTCCTTATGGATGAAATGCTTGAAGAAAGAACGGTAGAAAGTGCTGTCCTGTATCGCCCAATCGATCTTGCGTGTCTTGGCGCTGTCGGGCTGCAGCTCAAGGCGCATCGCCTCGAAGATGTCTTCGTCAGGCGCCACTCCTGTGGCGGGATGCAGGTTTAAAGCCACCCTCAGTCCCTGAGAATGCATGTCGGCTATCAGCTCGTCAGGGTCGGGGATAAGATTTGAGTTCCACGTCCATCCGGTCCATCCTCCGCGACCTCCGGACTCCTCGCGGCCATTATAATGCCAGTCCATGTCGAATATGATCACGTCCGAATTTATATCATTCTCTTTCAATGCCCGAGCTATCTCACGGAAGTCGTCGGAGGTATATCCGTCATATTTGCTGTACCAATAACCGAAAGCGAAACGCGGAGGGAGCGGCACTTTCCCCGCCAGAACAGTATAGTCGCCGATCGCTTTCTTATAGTCATGTCCGTAGCCGAAGAGATATACATCCATACCGCCGTCGGCGGGACGTGGCGCGATCCAGGGGATACCGTCGACACTCTTTTCAAATATCAGAGATCTGCTCCCGTCGCCGCGTCTGGCGTCAGGGGAGTCGTCTATCACTGCCCACCCGTCGCGGGATATCGGTCCGTTCTCCAGAAATTTGCGGTGGCTGTCGCCGTTGTTCCCGTCAAGGGTGCGGTAGGTGCCTTTCAGGTTGAACGGTTCTTCCGCTCCCGGATGCCACTCCTTAAGTCCGGATTCCGTGCATATGGCGGCACAAAGGTTTTCCGGTTTCCGGGCGTCGGCGCCGTCGCGGTAAGCGATGCGGAGCGCCCCGGTATTGATGACGGTGTGTCCGGCGGAGTCGACTACAGAATAGTTGACAGCAGGAAAATTCCTGTTGACCGCAAGGAAAGTGGCACGGTCTTCAAATTTGCCCGAATCATTGTATTCAATCCGCACGAGACGGGGTGTGAGGATGGTGAAACGCGCGTTGCCCCGCGTCACGGTCTGCTCCACCTTCGCGGCAGGATCCGGCAGAGAGGTTCCGGCGGAGGCGTCGGGACACATCAGGGCGGATGTGGCGGCGCAGAATCCCAACAGATTATAAAGTTTCATGATATCATCGTTTTATTTTGAATTTAACTTGTCCGGTCACAAAAGGTTCCGCGGCTTCAGGAAATTTCACCGAATAATTTGAATAGACGGAAGGCTTTCCGGTCAGCGTTGCGCCTTCGGTGCCGGTCACGTCAGAGAGCGTCAACAGCCTGATGCCATATTCAGCTCCGGGGCGTCCGGACAGGTGCAGGGTATATTCCCCCGACTCTTCATCAAATTCTTCAGCTTCAATCTTTATGCCGTCGTTTCCCATCCCTTCCCTGAGTTCCGGAAGATTATGGCAGACACCGATACCTCCGGAGTATCCCACCTCTATCACCTTATCTTCATCGACAACCATCGTGTCGATAACCACTTTAAGATTCTGAGGTTCGTGTATTATATGGAACGGAATCTTTTTCCCATTTATTTTGACATACCTTATCCGGGAAGCCAAGGGGAGCACCGCCGCGAAGTCAAGAGAGAATGCTCCACCGTTCTCTCTGTTGATTATATAACGGTAGACATTCCCTTCGCGCCGGTATCCGAGTCCTGCCTTCATGTCTGCAATAGGGATATGCGCCACGTCGGCACGGCTCCAGTCGGGAGGGAAACATGGCTCCATCCGCATTGACATCGCCAAAGCGTCGGTGTCAAGTCCCAGCATCCCTTTATAAAGGGGGGCAAGGTTCATTGACGAAGACCATTGCTGGTGAGGGCAGATTCCAGTGAAGTTCAGCCTGTCGCCGGTAATGACTTCCGCGATATTGCCGTAGTCCCAGAGCCGGAAGAGCCGCAGACAGGAGAATGCGTGGCGGAACCCCTGGGTTCTCAGTCCCGCTCCATATTCCGCCAGGGCGGCGCATCCGTTGAGGAAAGGCCATACATTTCCGTAATTATAACCTCCCGTAGCATAATAGGGGCTGTCGTATCCCACCATTGTCACTCCCCAGTCGGTGGAGTAGAATTTTGAAGAGAAATTGAGCGCGGTGGCTCTCGCCTTTTCCTGATCGGCAAGACCGAAAATGACCGGAGTTCCCCCAAGCACGCATTTCTGCGTCTGATATGACCCGTCTTTCATCAATCCGTGATTGAAAAACTGGAGGGAATCATTCCAGAATCTGTCATTTATGATTTCCTTGCAACGGATATGGTCTCTCGTGCATGCCGAGGCTATGGAATCATACCCGAGCGCGGTTGCCATGTAGGCACACTCATGAAGCGCGCGTGCCCAGATAGAGGCGAGATATATTTCCGTATGCGCCCCGTGCAGCTGGTGGCTTTCCTGCCATCCGTGTCCCACGCCTGTATTTTCAATAAGTCCGTCATTGTCAGTGTCGGTGCTATGGCAGAAGGCGAGCGCCTTCATAATATTTTGCCATTGCGACCGTATGAAATCAAGATCTCCCGATTTCCGTAAGAAATCACCCGCGAGAACAAGATAGAGTGGGGTTGAATCGGATGCGTCGTAGTGTACAGACCCGCTTGTGGTAAGCTCATGATAGATTTTCCCGTCCGGATCCTGATAGTTGCCGAATGTGGTGAGAATGTCTCTTACCTTATCGAAATCGCCGTAATGGTTCATGGCTGTTCCCGTCCATTCCGTGTCGCGTCCGAAATACCATGCGTATCCGGGACGTCCGCTGACTTTATGTCCTCCGTTCCATCCTCTTGAGGTTGACCAGAATCCCGCCATAAGGGATTTCCCTATTGAGGGGGTATGGCAGAACAGCCTGTCGGTCGACAGTATCGCCTGTCGGTATGCCTCGTTGAATTCCGGATCATCGCATTCTATCGAAAGATAACGGTCGGTAATCCCTTCCAGACTCCTGGAGATTTCCTGTGAGATCAAGTCGGCGGAAATCTTTCCGTCAAAAAGCGACACGCTTTCGTCAAGACCTTCCTCTCCTCCCGCCACATAAAGGGTCAGTGACCGTTCGGAACCGGCAAAAGTCCAGAGGAATGCAACTTGTTTATGTGTAGCCGGTGTCTGTCCGAACGTAGATATGTCTTTGTTTGAAAAATCATAAAAACCTGACCGGCATGATTTCGGTGACCTGGAGAAAACGGATACCATGTTGAGTTTCCTGTCTCTGTCGCATACCGCCGCCACATTTCCGTCGCGCGACACTGAATATAACAGGGATCCTGTAGACTCGAGGGAATAGGGCCACATCAGTCTCAGATTGCTTGTCAGCGTCACAAAAACCTCTTCCACATCAGGATCGTCCCATTCATAGCTGACTGTCGCCACAGGTAATGACGGAGAGGCTGTGAAGATTTCCTTCAGGCTGCCTGCTGTCAAGGGATATTCACGCATTGTAAATTCCGGACACCGGGTGACTTCCGGACTGACGGTGTCGAGCCATACGGGTGTGTCGGAGTTCCTGTATCTAACGCCCACGCAAAGATCTCTCGCCGCCATGACAGGGTGAATCCATATTTCCTCGACATTGCCTTTCTCCCGTCCGGTGACAAGCGTACGGCTTCCCGACACGTTCCAGAAGTGTTTGCGGTCTGATTCTCTCACGCAGACATTTCCCGCAGGTTCTGGGGTCTTTGATCTGTCCTTCGGGATTTTTACGCCATCGGTCAAAGAAGAAGCATGGATCACCGGTACCGAGTCATATGTCCAGTGCCGTGGCTCTGATTTAAAAACACGGGTTCCGGCAAGATAATCCAATACGTTGTCTGTGAATATCGACAAGACAGATCTGTTGGCGTTAGGAAGGGAATAATATATGTATGCTCCCGCCGCGAGAATTTTACCCTTGCCATAAGGGGTCTCCCATATCAGTTTCCTGTCTTCATGGTAGTGGATATATGCCCAGTTGATACCGATTACCTTTGCTCCCGGGGCGGCAGGCAACTTCCCTTTCGGGAAGCCTGCCGTGCGTGCCATGTTGTCTTCCATCCCTTTCCAGACGTATGCCCCGCCTGAAAGGGATTCAAACAGAGGATGCTCCCTGTAGGCATGAAATCCTACGGCGCGTCCATATCCGTTGTCCACGGCTTCCTGATATTCCACGGAAACCGGGGTGGATTCCACACCCCAGCTGTTCAAGAGTCTTACCCCTTCCATTGAAAGATAAAGATTGCCGCCTTCACTCACATATGCAAGAAGAGGATCTTTCATATCAATCTCCTCACGACAAAATGCCGAACTGTCAACGCGGTGGTAGATAACAATATCTGCACCTTTGAGCTTGTCTATGTCAAGATCTTTCACAGGGACGGACACGATTTCTCTCTCTCCGTCCGCCGCCATTGAAGACAATGACTGCAGTTCGTCGGGCGATGTATGTGATGAGGAAAGGAGTATGATTTTCGTGGTTTCACGGCAGACTCCTCCGCATATTCCGCATGACATCAATATGGAAAGTGTGATGACATGTCTCAGTAAGGTCGTGACTGTCATGGCGCTATTCGATTGAAGCCTCTAAAATACCTACGGCAGAGATCCCTTTGGGCACGATGTTCAGGCGTATGGCGTCAGCCTCGATGGGGTGTCCCGGATGGATCACATTGAACTGATCTTTATCTACTTTGTAGAAATCAGTATTGTATAATGGGAAAGGATTCCATTTCCCGTCAGCCAGATACTCCGCGTTCCAGGAATCGGGCACCTGCACGCCTCCGTTGTCGTCATACCAGTAGACGGAGACACTTTCCACGTTCTGGCGTTCTTTCAGTGTCAGGATCACGGATTGCGCCTCACCTTTCTTTGGCCAGCTTGTCCATCTGAGTATTCCGGAATCGGCGGAGGATTTGGGGAGTTCACCGTCCACTATCGCCGTCACATCGTCACCGTTATATGTAAATGAGGCTTCGACAGACGCGATGTTTTTCTGTGGACGGCTCACTGACGCGAGGGCAGTGGCAGCATCGCGAGCGAACCATACATTCATGGACTTGTTGTCTCCGCGATTGTTCCAGGCGTAATAGGGGATGAGTGTAATTCTGGCGGCTACCGTAGAATCTCCGTCCAACGCTTCAGCGTCCATGTGTATTTTGTCAAGACCCTTGAGCGTACCGTCATTGAATGTAAGAATCTCAGCTTTGTGATCCGGTTCGGCGACAACATACGCCGATGCCGGAAAACTGTTGTCAGGACTTTCCGCACAATATACAAGAGGCCCGCGGGTTATGCATAGGCGGTTGGAGTCTGCCTCCACACGGGAATCAGCAACTGAGTAACAGACATCCATCGGGATTTCAAGAGTCAGCCGGTCTCCGGATTTCCATTTCCGTTTCACAGGTATGAATCCTTTCACCGCTCTGTCGTCGTATCTCTTTCCGTTTACGGAGATTGAGACAGGAGACCCCGAGGAGGATACATAGCTGTAGAGATTGCCGGGAACAAATCTGTCGGTCGCCCAAGTCGGAACCCTCATCCATACGGTAAATTCGGCGCCATCGGTTTCCGGAGTAACTTCCAGGGTGACCTTCCCGTCATAAGGGTAACCCGTGGTCTGGCGTAATCCGACTTTTCCGGATTTCAGACTGACTGTCGTGGAACAGGAGGCGTAAAGCCCGCAATAAATATCGTCGGAGGTGTGGGAATACATCATTCCGGACACCTGTGGTATCAGACGCGCCATGTTAGACGGACAGCATGCCGTGCCGAACCATGGAGACCGTCCGGCATTGCCATGGTTGAAAGCCTTTCTTCCGTCCGCCTCAAGGACATTGACGTAGAAAAACCGGTTGCCTTCCAGATTTACACCTGCGAGGACATTGTTGTATAACGCCACCTCAGCCACATCGATATATTTGGCGTCTTTTGACGCAAGAAACATCCTGTAGTTGAAAAACACGTTGCCGACGGCGGCACATGTCTCGTCATAGGTGTTTTTGTTGGGGAGTTCGTAATCCGGTCCGAACCCTTCGATGCCGGGAACGGCGCCGAGTCCTCCGTTGATATGCATTTTCTTGTCGACAATGTCATGCCAGATGCTTTCCAGTGCCGGAGACAGTGTGCTGTCGCCTGTGGCGGCGAGTACGTCTGCCATCGCGGAATAAAGATACATCGCCCTAACGGCATGACCCTGTGCTGTGGTCTGCTGTCTTACCGGAAGATGCTGCTGGCTGTATTCCCCCGACATTATCCCCTTGCCGTCAGGATGAAACGTCACGCCTCTTATGTCGATAAACTGTCTTGCCATAGATAGATACAGCGAGTCTCCGGTCACTTCAAAAAGCTTTACCAGGGCGAGCTCGATTTCCTGATGGCCCGGAGCCTGGTTGACCGGTTTCCCGTCATTGTATGCCGGGTCTCCCTCAAAGAATACACGGTTGACGTGTCGGGCGTTTTTTTCCGCTACGTCCAGAAACTTTCGTTTGCCGGTAGCCTTGTAATAAGCCACCGCCGCCTCATACATGTGTCCCATATTATAAAGCTCGTGACTATGTATCACAAATGAATAAGGGCGTTCTCCCGTGCCGAAACCAAGAGTGCGCATGGAGGGATCCACGGCGTGGAGCTCATAGAAATACCCGTCGGGACATTGTGCGTCGGCTATGATGTCAATAATGTCGTCAAGCTCTTTTTCAAGCACGGAATCCTTTTCAAGTATAAGGAGACATGCCGCCCCTTCCATGACTTTGAAGAGATCCGACGACACATAACGGGGAAGTTTGAGAAGAGGCTGTTTTTTACCGTTTTTCAGATAGTCTCCAACTATTTTCAGATTGTCCACAACTTGCTTTGTTTTGGACAGAGAGAATGGTACGAGAGTTTTTTTCTGTATCCTGAGTCTGTCAAGCCAGAAGTCATCTTCCAGACTTACTCTCTCGAAGGATACGGAAGACAATTGTTCGGAATCATCGGCATAAGCGTCGGAGCATGAAGATACGAGCCCTGTCGCCGAGATGTATGCGCCGGCAATTATGGATATATATGCCTGCCGGCTGAGATATGTTTTAAGTCGTTTCATTAGATTTTGGTTTCGGGTGGTAATAATACAACCCCGGAAGTCGGGATTTTATTTTCTTGTCACAGGGAATTCCGTGATCCTCAGTGTGGTGCATCCATACGGAATCAGAACGATATCTTCCTCGGGCAAAGTCTCCGCCTGATATTGAGTGCTGTAGGGGAGTGGCCCGGCGGAACCGTTGTATAGAGTCCATTCTTTCATGCGTTTACCTTTCGCATGGATTTCCACAGGGGCGTTTTCCGGATTCCACGGGTATCCTTGCACCGGTTTCTCGACCACTTTGAAATGATTGTCGGTATTGCAGGCATTCACATGGTCTTCTATAAGACAGTAATTCCAGGGAGATGTCGGGAAAACCTCATAATACCAGTCTCCATAGCGGTCTCCGAATTTATGGTCATCTTCCACCTTGCGCCAGTCTTCGCCGATACGCAGCGCGTACACAAGGGGACCGCGTTCCACTACGGCGGAACGTTCGTACCACCGTGATACACTGACTTCCATGGGCAGTTCCAGATTTACCACATCTCCCGATTTCCATTCTCTCTCCACAACAGCTATATCTCCGGCACCGCTTTTAAGGAACGGCTTTCCGTTGACGGTGATTGTGCCTTCCTTGCACCATCCGGGAATTCTGAGATGGAGAGGAAACCTGACTGTCTTCTTCTTTTTCCCATCTATACTGATCTTGAAAGAGATATTGCTTTCAAACGGATAAGAGGTTTCTTCGGTAACAGTCACGGTTGTATTGTCTCCTACTGTTGCCGTTACCGTCGAGGGGGAATAGAAAAGCGCTGCCAGTCCCTTGTCGGGGGTAGCATACCATAGGTTTCTCACAAATTTGGGCCATCCCTGATGCAGGTTCGAGGTGCAGCACGGGTATCCGGCGAGAATCCCGAAGGTCTGGTCGGTCCCGTTGTAGCATGTCACGAAATTCCGGTCATGGCGCGACACCTCCACCTGGTTAAGCTGCTGATAATATTGTCTGGCGTCGAAATTGTCTGTGATCTGGGTAGGAAGAGCGTTGAAGGTCACCCGTTCAAGCCAGTCCGCCCAGTCGGTGCGGCCTGTTATCTCTATCATTTTCTCAAGAGAAAACATAAGCTCCACCGCACTGCAAAGCTCTGAACCCTGTGTCGGATTGCCGGTATGAAGCAGTTCATCCCCTCCGTAAAGTCCTGTGGGCCATCCGTGCTTACGCATCAGGTCTTTGTATGCCATGTCTATGGCATCGATATGTCTTTTGTCTTTTGTAGCCTGATAGCGTATCACAGGCTGTTTCATCCCCTGCGCGAGGTTCACGCAATGCACGCTGAACAGACTGTTGAGCATGTCTCTTTTAAGGAACTCGCCTGTCCAGTCCATGGTTTGAGAATTGAGAAGGTCGCCGAGTTCCAGCAGGAATTTGTCTCCCGTGATATTGTAAAGCCAGTATACGACATACTGGTTGTCGCCACCCCTCATTTTCCCCCAGTAAGTCCAATGGTCGAGAGGAGTGTTCTTGAGTTCTTTAAGCTGGTATTTGAAATAGTTAGTCATGAACGTCAGCACCCGGTCGTCTCCCGTGGCGTCATAATATTGCTTCATGAATTTCAACACCACCATTTTCGGCCACCAGTCATTGGAATTGTTCCTCTGCAACACTGACTCCGGTAACCTGTCTTCCGACGGTCCGAAATATCCGTCCGGGGTCTGGCTCGCAAGTGCCCATTCCACCCATGGTTTTACTTTGGATTTGAGCGAATCGTTGTCCATGATATATGCGAGGGGAAGCAACCCGTCGATCCAATAAGGACCACGTTCCCAGACGTCGCCGTCTCCGCCGAGCCATCCGTTGCGTTTCCCCATGACTTTTTCATAAAGGATGTCGAGGTTTCCCGTCATTCCGTCGCACATCCGCGACATCTGGTCTTTGAGCCATCCTTCCGGTTTGACAGCCCCTATCGGAAGTTCCATATCGCTTTTTTCACGTAAGGGTGGGCGATTGTTGAGGTAAGGGCGGGTTTGAGTGGTCTCCGCCATTGATCCGGCGGATACAAGCACTGGGATGGCTG
>JAIDJJ010000343.1 GCA_029052265.1 Muribaculaceae bacterium | reverse complement strand
CCGATAATCCATCCCAGCAGGGACGCTCTCTGCTCTATATATTCATAGCAGGTTTCATAGGCGGACTTATAGCCCTCGTCACCCCGTGTGTATGGCCGATGATCCCTATGACCGTGAGCTTCTTCCTAAAGCAAAACAAGACGAAAAAGAAATCGGTCATGACCGCCTCGATCTACGGACTCTCCATCATCGTGATCTACGTGGGTCTCGGACTGGTGGTGACAGCCCTGTTCGGGGCATCCGCACTCAATGAACTTGCCACAAGCGCATTGTTCAATATCATCTTCTTCCTTCTTCTTGTGATTTTCGCAATCTCGTTCATGGGTGGATTCGAGCTTACGCTACCTGCGTCGTGGACAAACAAAATGGATTCGAAGGTTGACTCCACCACCGGGTACCTGAGCATATTCTTCATGGCGTTCACTCTTGTGCTCGTATCATTCTCCTGCACCGGGCCTATCATCGGGACTCTTCTGGTTGAGGCGGCGGCAACTTCCAATTTCATATCTCCCGCGGTAGGTATGTGTGGGTTCGCGCTTGCTCTCGCGCTCCCGTTCTCGATTTTCGCGATGTTCCCGACAATGCTCAAATCCATGCCGAAGAGCGGAGGATGGATGAACACCGTCAAAGTGGTGCTCGGCTTCCTTGAGCTTGCTCTCGCACTTAAATTCCTTTCCGTCGCAGACCTCGCTTATGGATGGAGAATACTCGACCGCGAGGTGTTTGTGTCTCTTTGGATAGTAATATTTGCTTTGCTCGGGACATACCTCCTCGGCAAATTAAGATTCCCTCATGACGATGAAGTGGAAAAGGTAAGTGTCACCCGATTCATGCTGTCATGCATTTCTTTCGCATTTGCAGTATACATGCTTCCCGGTCTCTGGGGCGCCCCACTCAAAAGCATCAGCGCTTTCTCTCCCCCGCTTTCAACTCAGGATTTCTCCCTGTATGAAGGAGACGTCCACGCTCAGGTAGACGATTTTGAAGAAGGAATGAAGCTGGCACAGAAACTTGGGAAACCGGCTCTTATCGACTTCTCCGGTTATGGATGTGTGAACTGCCGCAAGATGGAAGCTGCCGTATGGACAGATCCTGAAGTCAAGTCTTCTATCGACAACGACTTCGTGCTTATAACCCTTATGGTTGACGATAAGAAAGCTCTTCCGGAACCGATAAAAGTCACAGAAAAAGACGGCACGGTTCGCACTCTTCGTACATATGGCGACAAATGGAGCTATCTGGAAAGATACAAGTTCGGTGCCAACGCACAGCCGTTCCATGTGATTGTCGACAACGATGCCAAGCCCATTGCTCCCGCTTTTGTTTATAAGGAAGATGTTCCGGCTTACCTGAACTTCCTGAACCAAGGCATTGAGAATTTCAAGAAATCGAAATAAATCTTTTATTTTTTTTCACTTACAAGAAATCCCGTCCGCTCAATATGGACGGGATTTCTTCGTTTATCAGACATGAAACTTTTGAAAACAATCCGCATTCTTACTTTTGCCTCGATCGCAATTTCGGCACAAAACCTGTATGCCACCTCTCCGCAGTATCTTGCCCTGGTAGATTCTGCCGATAATTACATCAAAAAAGAACGTTGGACAGAAGCGGAACATACGATAATCTCGGCGCTCCGGCTTGAACCGGCAAATTATACCAACTCAATGCTGTTTTCAAACCTTGGAGTGGTGCGCACAGAACAAGGAAAATATAAAGATGCTCTCGAAGCTTTCGGACTCGGACTCTCAATCGCTCCCCACTCCACCGCGATTCTCAACAACCGGGCGCGCACTCTTATGCTTATGGGAGATTACAGTCTTGCAATGGACGACCTTTCTCAAAGCCTGGAAATGGATTCCATTCAGGAATGGCCTCTGCAGATGCGAGGATTGCTGCGCATAAATGCCAACGACACCGCCGGCGCCAAACGTGATTTCCTCTTGCTTGCGAAAAAATTCCACAAGAACGCCCGTGCTTTTTCCGGACTTGCAAAAATTGCCGAGTGGGAAGGGAACAACAACGACGCCATAAAATACTATGACGAGGCTATCATTATCGACAATGACGATCCCGAAACCCGTTATGCCCGTATTTTATTAAAGATCAAAACAGACAAATACTCCGAAGCCGCACAAGACATAAGAGAGGGTATCGACAGATTTCCCAACGACCCTCATTTCTACCTTTGGCGCGGCTATCTTCACAAGCTGAACTACCGCAATGAGGAAGCCGAAGCTGATAAAAAAATTGCATTAAACAAAGGGGCTGACCCACAATTC
>JAIDJJ010000342.1 GCA_029052265.1 Muribaculaceae bacterium | reverse complement strand
ACTGTTGAGTAGCAACGGAAATCATCCTAAGGTTATTTCAGGAACCTCAGCAACCGAAAAATCGTTTACTTCCCGCACCGGCAAGAAGGATTACATTCTCCATATTTCCACTCACGGCTTCTTCCATGATTCCGGAACATTTACAAATCCGATGCAAAACTCCGGATTACTCTTTGCCAATTCCCAGAAATACTGGATGTCGGACAGTCTCGCATCTTCAATCAATGACGCAGATGGTATACTGCGCGCCAATGAAATTGCAAAACTTGATCTGAACGGATGTCGTCTCGTGGTGCTTTCTGCATGTCAGACAGGACTCGGAGAATATAACTCTGAAGGCGTTTATGGTTTACAACGTGCCTTTAAGTTGGCAGGAGCACAGAGCATTTTGATGAGTCTATGGAGTGTGGATGACAAAGCCACCGCCGAACTGATGACAGAGTTCTACCGAGGGCTAATCGCAGGACAAGAGCCGGATGAAGCTCTTGTCAATGCTCAACGCACTCTTCGTGCCGAAGGATACAGCCAAGACAAATGGGCAGCTTTCGTATTGCTGAATTAGTTGCGATTCATCATTCGAAGCGTTGAGTTAAAAGCGAGACCTGTCTTCTCGGATATTGCAATCTGTCGGCGCCTGCCGAAACGGATAAGCTGGAAGTTATGCCACCAACTTCCACCTCTATGGTCTTTGGCACCGCTACTCCAAGGGAGAGGTTTCTTGCAAAAATCGATATTTGTATCCAAGAAAGGGTATAATTTACTTGCCATCGCCACACGTCTCTTAAAACCCTCGAAAACCTCCAAGGCACTCTTGTATTGCTGCGCTTGCATCAATGCGCTGCCATACTCAATAGCAGTAATGGCATTACTCTAATCCGCGTCATACAGACGACGAGTAAACTCGCACATCATCCAATCAATCTTATATCTCTTCCTGAACCTGATGTAGCTAAACAGCCACATCACCACAAGTATTATGACAATAAATTCCATAACATTCTGAATTTGATTTGGTATTGGCGACTGCAAAGTTACAAAAAGAATTGCAGATTTCATTGACCAAATAAGCCACTCCAGTCAAGAAATCGACTGCAAGATGGCATCAGTCTCAGTTTCCTTTCTTTTCGCATAAGAGAACGTTGCCGACGAGAAACAAAATGCGCAAATCGTAGCAATCTATAATATATAAT
>JAIDJJ010000341.1 GCA_029052265.1 Muribaculaceae bacterium | reverse complement strand
GTATTGCCGGGATAAGCACCTGTCCGGTGTTGACGCTGCGAAGCATACCGTCGGGATTTGGAAATTCTGCTTTGGTGGTGGCGCTGCCTGTTGACTGGTCGATCACACCGGAAATAGATACGATCTTGCCCTTGTGTGGATAAATAGTGCCGTCAGCAAGTTTGAGGGATACTTCAGGGAACGATGCCACTACATCAGCTATAGAGCGTTTGCCCCCCTCTGTAAATTCAAGAAGCACTTTTTCGTTGAGAGAGAAATCAGCCTGCATCACTTTATTGTCTGAAAGTACTGTAAGCACTGTAGACGGGCTCACAAGCGTGCCCTCCTTGTCAGTGATTGTGCCGACAATTCCCGACACGGGAGCTGTGACTGTGGAGTAAGACAGATTCTTTTTTGCAGACACCAATGCAGCCTGAGCCTGCTGGAGCTGCGCTTTAGCAGCGTTTAGTGCGTCCGCAGAAGTCTGGTAAGCTGACGCGCTGATAATGTTTTTGTCAAGAAGAATCTTATTGTTGTTTGCATTTGTTGTGGCTGTATTGACATTTGCCTGTGCTACCGCCACGGCAGCTTGTGCCTGGTCAACGGCAGCCTGCATCTGAACCTGGTCAATTGTGAACAGAACCTGTCCTTTCGATACACGCTGACCGTCGTAAACATGCACCTTTGTCAGAAAACCGGTGATCTGTGGACGTATCTGAACATCGTTTGTGCCCTCAAGGGTGGTTGGGAATCCCGCATCAAGCGTAGTGTTGCTTTCGCTTACTGTCAAGACAGCCAGCTCCGGAGCTGCCTGACCCTGCTGTTGGTCGGAATTTCCTTTACAGGAAGGGAGCACGATACCCCCGGTTGCCAGCACTATTGCCAGCGCATTGATTTGTCTGATTTTCATATTAGTTAATTGTATAGAATGTTCTGAGATATGTTTCGTTCCAAAATGGTAGGGAAGTTCTAAGCGATATGGTTAAAACTACCTTTTCAGTAGATATTGTATTTTGTGAAATGGTACATCGTCATTATGCGTTTTAACTAAGATTCTGCCTTAATGCTACGGTCTGTGCTGACAGACCGGCTGTTAAGATATAATCCTGTAGAAAACTTATGCAAAGTTAACAATTTTTGAGCCTCGTTGTGCGAACTTTTGGGAATTTTAGGTAAATTTGACCAATTTTTGTATGGTTTGGAAAAACTATAACATATTAAATTGGTGGGGATTCCCCAAAACGGCATGAAGGTAAAAAGAAAGTGCAAACGCAGAATTGTCGAAATGCTGCATTTGCACTTTGGTGTATGACTTGTTACCGGTGGTGAACACAATTGTAACTTATTATCCTTTGTTGAAAGGTGGGGGTGTGCCCGCATCATCGCAGTCGGCACCGCTGACACCGTTCGGAATATCCTTATCTGATTTTATGCCGGATAAGGATGCCGGATTTTGAGGACCGTCTGAAGAGTTGCCGTGGGTCTCAACCTCAGAACCGGCGGAGCTGTCTTCTTTCTTTTCAAGCTCACGACGGCGTTCCTCTTTCTTGTTGAGTTCAATGATCTCGTCAGTTCTGGATTTCCATTTTCTGGGACCGAGTATCAATTCCACATCATCGTGGAAAATGACTTCTTTTTCAACGAGCAGGTCACGTATCTTGTTATGTTCCTTGGCATATTTCCGCAGAATCTCTTTGGCGCGTTCGTATTGTTGGTTGACAATTCGTTTTACCTCTTCGTCAATTACTTTTGCAGTATCGTCTGAGTAGGGTTTTGTAAAGCCGTAGTCTTGCCCGGTAGAGTCGTTGTAGTTGATGTTTGGCAGCCTGTCGCTCATACCGTATACCAACACAAGAGAACGGGCAATTTTTGTACATTTCTCAAGATCATCGCTTGCTCCGGTGCCTACCTGACCGGTAAATACGTCTTCTGCCGCCCTGCCGCCGAGAAGTCCGCACATAGTGTCGAGAAGTGCTTGTGTGGGAATGATCTGGCGAGCCTCAGGCGCATACCATGCAGCCCCGAGAGCCCTTCCTCTGGGCACGATTGTCACCTTCACAAGAGGATTGCCGTATTGAGTCATCCAGCTGATGGTGGCATGCCCCGCCTCATGAGTGGCAATAGAGAATTTCTCTTCGTCTGTTATGATTCTTGAACGTTTTTCCAGCCCCCCGACAATCCTGTCGATTGCAGCCATGAAGTCGTTCCAGTCAACAGCTTTTTTATTATTGCGTGCGGCGATAAGTGCGGCTTCATTGCATACATTGGCTATGTCTGCACCCGAGAATCCCTGAGTCTGTCGGGCGAGCTGCTCTACATCAAGCTTGCTGTTTACTTTTATTCTGCGGAGATGGACATTGAATATCTCCACACGGTCGGTGAGTTCCGGAAGATCCACATATATCTGTCTGTCGAAACGTCCGGGGCGCAAAAGTGCTTTGTCGAGCATATCCGCCCGGTTCGTGGCGGCAAGTATGATGACGCCATTGTTCGATCCGAATCCGTCCATCTCGGTAAGCATTTGGTTGAGGGTGTTTTCGCGTTCGTCGTTGGAACCCATGCTCGGGTTCTTTCCTCTGGCGCGTCCCACTGCATCGATCTCATCTATAAATACGATGCACGGTGCCTTCTCTTTTGCCTGTTTGAAAAGGTCGCGTACACGTGCTGCACCGACGCCCACAAACATCTCCACGAAATCGGATCCGGACATCGACAGGAAGGGCACGTTAGCCTCGCCGGCAACTGCCTTTGCGAGAAGGGTCTTGCCGGTGCCGGGAGGTCCCACGAGGAGTGCGCCTTTGGGAATCTTTGCCCCGAGTTCAGTATATCGCTGCGGATTTTTAAGGAATTCGACTATTTCCTCGATTTCAACTTTCGCTTCCGCGAGTCCCGCCACGTCTTTGAAAGTGACGGTTGTGCCGTTGTTCTTGTCAAACACTGTTGCACGAGATTTGCCTACATTGAAAATGCCTCCGGCTCCGGAGCCTCCGCTCATGCGTTTCGACATATAGACCATGAAAATGACCAGCAGGAGGATAGGTCCGAAGTAATAAAAGATTTTCATCAGGTCGGAACCTTTTTCATAATTTACCTTTATTTCAGGTTTCCCTTCTGCAGTCAGGGCAGCGTTCCAGCTGTCGATTTTTTCCTGTATTTTGTCGGTTGACGGGATTGTGGTTTTGATCTTTTTGTCGCCGTCATAACCGTTTGAGGTGTCAAATTTGTGTTTTTTTGCACCCGCTTCAGTTACGAACCCTTCGGCGACCCCCGCTTCCGAGAAGACCATTATTTTGTCGATGTCGCCTGCCAGTGCAGCTTTCTGAAAATCTGTCCAGTCCACTTCCTTGGTCTGCGATGCGTCCTGGAAATAAAAGAGTGCGAACAACGAAAGAATAATTATGGCATACATCCAATACATGTTGAATGTATTCCTTCTGTTGTTGCCGTTTTGCTGAGGTTTTGGATATTTTAGCATGTGGAATATTATTTCATATTAATTTCCGGATTTGTCAGATTTCATCCGGAATAAATTCGACGGGGGCATCATTCCAAAGAGATTCAAGAGAATAAAATTCCCTGAACTCGGGTAGAAATGTGTGTACCATGATATCACCATAGTCAATCACGATCCATTGACAGTTTTTGTAACCTTCATAGTTGTAAGGCTTTACTCCGGTTTCTTTCTGAACCTTTTCCCGTATGGAGTCGGCAATTGCACTTACTTGCGACGTGCTTCCACCCTGGCATATGATCAGTTTGCCTGATGACGCCGATTCAAAAGAGGAGAGGTCTACAATCGCGATCTTTTTACCTTTTTTGTCGGTGATTGCGTCTATGATTTGAGGTGTGATGTCAGAGTTGTTTTGCATTCTATGCAGCATTTTTTGTGGTTTATACGTATCACCGGCACCCTGGAGGGATAACGGTTATAAAAGTATTTCAATTGACAATATAACAAATGTCATGCCAAAACTATTATGTTTATAAAAATTTTAACACTCATTAGGTTAAAAGTCGGTTGCGAAATTACAAAAAAATGCCCGAACTTCAAAACAGTGCGGGCATTTGGAGGGTTTAATTAAGAGTTATTAAATTTTATATACTCAATTCTTGAAACGGACTTTACGGAGATTAATCATTTTCTGAAACGCGTTTCTATTACATCCCAGTCTACGATATCCCAAAGCTTATGAAGATAATCGGCTCTCAGATTCTGATAGTCGAGGTAGTAGGCATGTTCCCAGACGTCAAATACCATCAGAGGTTTCAGCCCCTGAGTCATCGGGTTTTCCGCATTTTTGCCCTGAATTATATATAGCTTGTTGTCGGAATCGGCTGCAAGCCATACCCATCCTGATCCGAAGAGCGTTGCGCCGGCTTCTTCAAATTTCTTTTTAAATTCATCAAGGCTTCCAAACTGTTGCTCGATGGCAGCCCTGAGCTCTCCCGAGGGCTCCTTTATGCCGTCAGGGGAGAACTGGAAGAAGTAGAATATGTGGTTCCACGCTTGAGCCGCATTGTTGAAGAGTTTTCCTTCACTCTTCACTATAATCTCTTCAAGCGACATATCGGCAAACTCGGTGCCTTCTATGAGTTTGTTGAGCATGTCGATATATGCTTTCTCATGTTTTCCGTAATGATACTCGATAGTCAACGGAGAAATCACAGGCGCGAGAGCGTCCTGGGCGTAGGGTAACTTAGGTTGTGTGAATTTCATATCGCAAAATAAGTTTTGTTTCTCCTATTTAACAAAGAAATATCAGGATTGGTTTAGAGCGCGACGGGGAGGGGGAGTGGCTTTTATCTTTCGGCACGCATGGGATTGTTGAGGAAATCCTCATAAGCGAGGCGTATCCCCTCCCGGAGTTCCGTACGGTATGTCCATCCGAGAGCCGTAGCCTTGCGGACGTCGAGCAGCTTGCGGGGGGTGCCGTTCGGACGGGAGATGTCCAATTTTATCTCCCCTGAATATCCCACGATTGATGCTACCAGTTCAGTGAGTTCCTTTATGGTCAATTCTTTGCCTGTGCCGGCGTTTACTGTCTCATTGCCGCTGTAGTGGTTCATGAGAAAGACGCACAGGTTTGCAAGGTCATCGACATATAGAAATTCGCGCAGGGGAGAGCCGTCGCCCCAGCAGGTCACGCTTTCAGCCCCCGATTCCTTTGCTTCATGAAACCGACGTATCAGAGCCGGAAGCACATGGCTGTGTTCCGGATGATAATTATCGTTCGGACCGTAAAGGTTGGTGGGCATCACAGAGATATAGTCTGTGCCGTACTGTCGGTTGAGATATTCACAATATTTCAACCCGCTGATCTTGGCAAGGGCATAAGCCTCATTTGTCTTCTCAAGTTCAGATGTCAACAGGCATGACTCCGGCATAGGCTGCGGTGCCATTCTCGGATAAATGCAGGAAGAGCCGAGAAATTCCAGTTTTTTGCATCCGTTTTTCCATGCGGCATTGATCACATTCATTTCCAGCATCATGTTGTCATACATGAAGTCGGCAAGGGCGGAAGAGTTGGCTATGATGCCTCCGACTTTTGCTGCGGCGAGGAATACATATTCCGGTTTTTCGGTAGCGAAGAAGTCGTTTACCGCCTGCTGGTTGATAAGGTCGAGCTCTCCGTGGGTTCTTGTTATGATGTTTGTATAACCCTGGCGCTTAAGCTCACGGACGATGGCGGATCCCACCATTCCGCGGTGACCTGCCACATATATTTTTGAATTCTTTTCCATTTCGTTTGTTTTTTCTTTTGCGTTTTGCGTTTTCTGTTATATGTTGTACGACCAGTCTGACA
>JAIDJJ010000340.1 GCA_029052265.1 Muribaculaceae bacterium | reverse complement strand
ATATATAATTCTGAAAATAAAAAACAGCCGGAATGATGCATCATTCCGGCTGTTTTTTATTTTCAGACGCTGTTTATTATTTGAAACGGCGGTTGCCTTCGAGAGTCGGCTTGCCATTGTCAGCGACTTCTTTATTTGCATTTTTCTTGATGATATTGTAGGCGATCGGGGCTGCGCAATAGAGCGAGCAGAATGTACCTACAATCACACCGAAGATCATTGCGAATGTGAAGCTGCGGATAGTGTCACCACCAAGGAAGAAGATGCAAAGGAGCACGAGCAGAGTCGAGAACGATGTCATTATCGTACGGGTAAGTGTCGTGTTAAGACTCCTGTTGAATGTAAGGAAGCGATCTTCTTTCGGATAAACCTTCATCATCTCACGCACACGGTCGAACACAACCACGGTATCGTTGATCTGATAACCGATGATTGTCAAGACAGCAGCGATAAACGACTGGTCGATCTCCATTGAGAAGGGGAGGAAGCCCCAGCAGATGGAGTAGAAACCGATGATGAGGAATGCGGTCAATGCCACGGCACATACGGCGCCAACAGAGAACGCGATAGTGCGGAAACGGAGAAGGATGTAGAGGAACATGCAGACCACTGCAATACCTACCGCCCAATATGCGTCGCGACGCATGTCGTCTGCCACTGAAGGACCTACCTTCTGGATTGAGATGATACCCCGGCTTTCATCCGCAACAGCAAAGGCGTTTTCATCCATAACAACACCGTCGGCTCCGGTAAGCTCAGGCTGAAGATTCTTGTAAAGAAGGGCTGTAACCTCGTTGTCGATGTTTGCATCCTCACCACTGATCTTATAGTTGGTGGAGATACGCACCTTAGTCGGGTTGTCGATTGTGATTACACCGACGCTGACAGTCTTGTCGTCAGCTTCCTTCTGAAGTTCATCAAGAAGACGAGCCTGAATGTCTGACGGATTAACCTCCTTGTCGAACTGAACCACATAGTTGCGGCCTCCGGAGAAGTCGATACCCTGGTTCATGCCACGGATTGCAAGAGATGCGATTGAGATCACAATAAGAGCCACCCAGACAGTTGCTGCGGTCTTCCACTGACCAAGGAAATTGATCTTTGTGTTGGAAAGGAAGTTGCGGCTGATGCCGGTGTCGAAAGTCATGTTGGCACAGCGGCCGTTCTTTGTGATGAGATCAAATGCGATACGGGTAAGGAACACTGCAGTGAAGAACGAGCAGACAATACCGATGATAAGAGTTGTAGCGAAGCCCTTGATCGGACCTGAACCGAAGAACAGAAGGATCACGCCTGTGATAACTGAAGTAAGGTTGGAGTCGAAGATCGCGGAGAATGCGTTGCTGTAACCCTCAGAGATAGCCTGACGGAGTTTCTTGCCAAGACGGAGTTCCTCTTTAGTACGTTCGAAGATAAGCACGTTTGCGTCGACTGCCATACCGAGTGCGAGCACGATACCGGCGATACCGGAAAGAGTCAGCACTGCCTGGAACGATGCAAGGATACCGAGAGTGAAATAAAGGTTGAGCATCAAGCCCACGTTAGCCACAAGACCAGGAACAAGACCGTAGATACAGATCATAAAGATCATGAGGAGAACGAGAGCCACGATAAATGACACAAAACCTTGCTGGATTGCCTCGGCACCAAGGCTCGGGCCGATAACATTGTTGCTGACCACGTCTACCTTCGCGCTCATCTTACCTGACTTGAGCACGTTTGCAAGGTCGTTAGCCTCTTCGGGAGTGAAGTTACCGGTGATTTCCGAGCTTCCGCCGGTGATCTCGTTGTTCACATTCGGGAAAGAGTATACATTGTTGTCAAGCACGATAGCGATAGGACGGCCGATATTGTTGCGGGTAAGTGTAGCCCATGCCTGAGCGCCCGCATCGTTCATGCGCATGTTGACTGTATTACCGCGCATGTTGTCATATTCGCTTGAAGCGGAAGTCACCACATCACCTTCAAGAGCGGCATCCCCTTTCAGGGCGACAAGCTCCCAATATGGGGTGGTACGGTCTTCTCCGTTCGCCTTCTTCAGGATGTTGCCCTGTGCGTCGTATACAGGGAAGTCAACCGGCTTCACGCTCCATACAGCGGTGAAGTCGCTTGGAAGTTTCTGTTTTGCAAGAGGTGAAGAAAGGATGCTGTCCACAACAGCCTTGTTCTGTGGAGTCACCATGCCGATTACAGGACTTCCGGCACGCTGAGGACCACCGAGAAGCTCAATAATATTGGTATGGCTGACAGTATCCTGCTGCGCCCATGCCTGAGCGAATGATGCAAGATCATTAGCGATCTCATTATAGTTGTAGACTTCAAAGAACTCGAGGTTTGCCGAAGACTTGAGCAGCTCTGTGACACGCTCCGGCTCCTTCACACCGGGAAGTTCAAGAAGGATCTGACCGTTTTTATCCTGGAGCTTCTGGATATTCGGGGCAACCACACCAAACTGGTCGATACGGGTACGGAAAATATTGAAAGCCGCGTCAACCTGGCTTTCAACCTGCTTCTGCAAAGCGTCTGCCACTTCCTGGTTGGAAGAATTGCTCTTCACCTTGCCGAGATATTCCCCGTCGCGGGTAAACAGACCTGCCATCGCTCCCGGTTGGATATAAGAAGCGAACTTGGAAATGAAATCCTTGTCGCTACCCTTGACACCGTCTGCCTGAGTCTTGGCGATGGCATCGTTGATCTGGCGGAGCTGGGCATCGCCCGATGCATACTGCCTGAGAATGTCGGGCACCGAGATTTCAAGCACGACATTCATACCGCCTTTCAGGTCAAGACCAAGCC
>JAIDJJ010000034.1 GCA_029052265.1 Muribaculaceae bacterium | reverse complement strand
TACCACAGACGATCCTTTCCCTGATTTGGATACCGAATATTCATTAAGATCAACTCCTGACCCTTTTATATAATTAATTTTATTTTTATCTTTCAATTTCTTGTCAAGGAATAATTTTTCATCGTCATGATTCTGAAAAATTATAGCCACATTCTTCTTGCTCATCGAAAACTTGAGGATTCTAAGAATCATTTTAGAAACAACTCCCATATTGTTCTCTCCAAACAAAGTTCCCAATCCACTTACAGCATACAGAACCCCTTTTGTTTTTGTAAGTCGCGACGCAATACCACCCCAGAGCATATTTTTCAAACCTACATGATGTATAATTGCGTCCGGATGGTTTCGATACAACCTATGTAGAAATCTTAATGTCTTCAGTTCATCCCGGGGCTTCATCCCGGTAGGATTGATAGGCAATTCAATATAATTAAAACCCATCTCTTCTATTCTATTCCTCAGTCCGGTATCTTTTGTTACCAAAGTGACATCCCATCCGTTTTTCGCGGCGTTTTCAGCAATACGGACTCTGTGAGACAGGAAAAACCTGTCTTCATTTATCACGAGTAAAAGTTCTTTCATAAAACAAGAAGTTTTTTATTTTCCGCTACCGAATTTACGTGAAAGTATACATGTTATTGTTTAACATTGTATAAATTTCAATGTTTACTATAGCTTATAAAATATTCTCAATCAAAACCACGTTTTAAACTTAATGTAATAACTACACAATATCATGCGCTTTCGAACGGCGATAATTTGGAATGGTATTTCTCAATTTGGACAATCGGGAATTACCCTACTTTCTACAATAATTTTGGCACGCATGCTGTCGCCGGATGATTTCGGAATAATCGGCATCGTGACAATTTTCATCGCATTCTCCCAGATGATGGTGGATTCTGAAATGGGAGGAGCTTTGTTAAGAAAAAAAACTGTCACCAATACAGATTATTCAGCTCTATTTTATTATTTTTTGGTTGTCAGCATATTCATTTATGGAGTGTTAGAT
>JAIDJJ010000339.1 GCA_029052265.1 Muribaculaceae bacterium | reverse complement strand
GTATCAGATTGTGCAAATGCAGAGACCTGCCTGATAATTGGAGATGAATATCCTACAACATCAATGCCGTCGCTCTGGTAGCCGATCCAGATGTTGCCATAAGAGTCTTCATGAATGACATAAGGAGAAGAGGAATATAGTTTTTCATTAAGATTTCCAATAAGTGAGGGTGTCAGGTTTGTGAACAGAATTTTTCCACCGATATGTCTGTTGTCAGACACAATGCTTATTCCACCCTGAGCTGTGGCTAACCATATTTCTCCATTTTTCATCATATGGATACTCCTTACCGCCCCCGGCAATATAGACTGTGGAGAAGAATCATGAATATATGAGAAAAATTCGCGAGTGTTTGGATCGAAAACAGAAACCCCGTTTTCAGTGCCTATCCATACAAGATTGTACGGGTCTACGAATATGGAATATATTGTGTTGCCACACAAAGAACTGCCATCTCCGGGAATGTGTCGGTAATTTACAAAATCCAGAGTTTTGAGGTCAACTGTAGTGAATCCTCCGTTTTCGTGTCCGATGTATAAAAAATCACCTGAATTATCTTCCTTCAGGCACCATATGGGCAGCGGTAAGTTTTCAGGACGGGTCTTGAAAAGCCGTTCTGTCTTGCCGGTGGAGGGATCAAGTTTTTCCGGTGGGAGATGGTAATGTGTGATCCAAATTTTGTTGTCGGAAGATACCGACAGCGAGGGTACGTCCGGTGTATATAGTTCTCCTTTGAATGTCGAGATTTCACCGGTGTTATAATCATATATGAAAAGTCCGTTATGGCGCGATCCGATCCATACTTTGTCGGGATCAGTGGGATCTGCTACCATACAATTAAGTTCGTTGCTTCCCAATCCAGAATTTTCAGTATTGAAAGACATGAATCCTGTGCCTTCAAACCTGCTTAGTCCGGATCCTGTCACGACCCATACATGTCCGTGACCGTCCTGACCGATGCTTCTGATGTAATTGCTTCCAAGCCCGTCATTATGGTCAAGATGGGATTTATAAAATGGTGTGGCGCCTGATGTGGGAATCGTCAGGCAGCATAATGATGCGAAAAGAAAGATCAAAATCGTTCTCATGGTTATAATCTTCAGCGTCCGTCGTTATGACGGCTCAATATGCAAAATTAGACAATAATTTTTTATTCGGAAAAACATATATTTCAAGTATGGGCATTTTTTTGTCATAATGAGAATTCGCAGAATGCAACAGGTGCTGATATAGAGGAGTGTGTGCGGAGACTGAATTGTGATCCGGTTGTTAATGTATTTGTTAACTATTTGTGCTTCAACGAAAACCTGAGATTAGATAAAGTATCTGTGTTGATGGGTTTTCATAATGAAATATTTTTACATCAACTTGACAGAAAAATTCCGATGCCAAATGTGAACAGATATTAATTTTGCGGCACAATTCAAAAATTACAGGTATTAATCCATGGTACTGTTAAAGTTTGTTATCAGGGACTGCTTACAGGTTGATAAGACTTAAGGTAAAAAAGATTGTTTCTACGCTCAGACATTTATTTTTTAATTAACCTTAATATAAATGAAACAACGATTTTTAATTTGGCTCACTTTCTTCTTTGTAGGAGCAATGAGCATTTATGCGCAAGACTATTCCCTCAAAGGGAAGGTGCTTGATCCCACCGGAGAACCGTTAATCGGAGCTACCGTGAGAACTAAAGAGAAGCCGACAAATGGTGTTGTCACAGACATCGACGGCAATTTCGTTATCAATGTTACCAAGGGAAATACCCTTGAGGTCACTTACGTAGGATACAATTCTCAGGAAGTGGCTATTACCGGACAGAATGATATTACCATCACTTTGTCAGAAAACAGTCAGGTGCTTGAAGATGTAGTTGTGATCGGTTACGGCACAATGAGAAAGAAAGATCTCACAGGATCTGTCACTCAGATCAATCCTGACAAGATCGCCGATCAGAATCCGGGAACAGTTCAGGACTTGTTGCGTGGCACTCCCGGTCTTCAGATAGGTTATGACGCTTCTGCAAAAGGGAGCGGGGCATCGATCAAACTTAGAGGTGAGAACTCGCTCGGCACAAATGTAAGCCCGATGATCGTGCTTGACGGCATGCCTTTCTATGGAGAACTTTCTGAAATCAATCCGGATGACATCGGTCAGATCGACATTCTCAAAGATGCTTCTTCTACAGCTATCTATGGTGCACGCGCAGCATCCGGAGTCATAATCATCACTACAAAGAAAGGAAAGACCGGCAAGCCGACTGTCAATCTGAGCGCGAATTTCGGAGTGACCAATAAAAGCGCTTATAGAGACTATATGAATGTCGATGAATATATGCGCTACCGTGAAGACTATTATATGATGAACTATACATATGGTATGGGTGACAACGGTCTTTACGGATACTACAATGTGAAAGACAGCAATGGCAATCTTGCCTATCCCCAGGGATATTTCAACAATCCGTCAGCACTTACAGGTTCTGCCGCAGAGAATTGGGCAACAAATACCGGTGTTAGCGGTTTTGGGGCGGCTTCAGGTGAATCGACGCTTTCTCTTTATGCCCGTCGACTTGAAATGAATAATGCAGATCTTGTATTTGAGAATTTTCTTGCAGGAAGAAGCTATGATTGGAATGACGCAACTTTCCGTACCGGTCTCAATCAGGATTACAATGTAAGCCTTTCAGGCGCTACCGATCATCTCAATTATTACCTTTCTGCCGGTTATCTCCGGAATGAGGGTGCCGTGAGGGGTAATGAATACAAGGCGTTCCGCGCAAACATGAAATTGAACGCAAAGGTCACAAGCTGGCTTGAACTTGGCGCGAATGTCAATTTCCAGGAGCGTACTGACGGTGATATTCAGGTATCTCTTGGCAGCAACTATTGGGATAACAACATGCTCCGCAATTCCCCTTATGCTTCAATGTATACTGAAGACGGAGGATACCAGCAGTATCCGATGACCGGGAAACAGACCAATGGCGGTTACAACTACTTTTTTGACCGTCAGTTCTATGATCTTGACAAGGGTTATACCAACCTTAACACAATTTTCACTGCCAAAGTGAATCTTCCTTATGGGTTTACTTATTCATTCAATATCTCTCCGAGGTATCAGTGGTTTCATGATTATTACTTCATGGACTCCGCCCTGCCGAATGCGTCTGCCAATTCAAGAGGCGTGAACCGCGAACATTATAAGGCTTTTGAATGGAACCTCAACAACACTCTTACCTGGGATAAGGAATACGGAGACGTGCATCATGTGCAGGTGACTCTCGTACAGGAAGCCGAGGATCATAAGACATATAAAGACAGAATTGAGGCACGCAACATCTCTCCCACAGATGCGCTCGGATTCCATTGGACTGACGGTGCAAACAAGGAGCAGAGTGGATTCTCAACCTATGACTCTCACTATAGCGGTGCATCTTATCTCGGTCGTGCATTCTATAGCTACGACAACCGCTATATGATCACAGCTTCATTCCGTCGTGACGGTTTCTCAGGATTCGGCCGTAATAACGTATGGGGTAATTTCGGTGCGGTAGGTCTCGGTTGGAATTTCTCTGACGAGAAGTTTATGGAATCTACCCGCGATTGGCTTAACAATGCGAAGTTGCGTCTGTCATGGGGTACCAACGGTAACCGTGACTTCGGTGCGAACGGTTCTACAGACCCGTATCTTACCATGGCAAACCTTTCAATGGGAGGATCAATGGTATATTTCAACGACGGGACATCCACAGTTGTTAAAAGCCTTTACATGAACCGCCTTGCAGCTCCCAACCTGCGTTGGGAAAAGACCGAGGCATATAATATCGGTCTTGATTTCGGGGTGATCGATAACCGACTGACAGGTGCGATCGACTGGTATTTCAAGAAGACCAGGGATATGATCATGAACCAGCGACTCCCGTCGTTTACAGGCTTCAGCAGTATATATGCCAATCTCGGCGAAGTTCAGAACAGCGGTATAGAGATTTCATTGACTTCAGTAAATATCGAGAAACAGAATTTCACCTGGACCACTTCTGCAGGATTCTCATACAACAGAAACCGTATCAATCATATTTATTATGACTATGATGAGAACGGAAAAGAGAATGATGACACTTCAAACGGATGGTATATCGGTCATCCTATCGGAGAAATATGGTATTATGAGAGCGACGGAGTATGGCAGAACACTCCTGAAGACATTGCACAGGCAGCTTTGGTCGGACAGCGTCCCGGCGATCCCAAAGTTAAAAACAATTATACAGAAGATGACCGTATCGTGACTAATGCCGACGGCACCACAACACGTATCCCGGTTTATAATGACAAAGACAAGACATATCTTGGCACTACCAATCCTCCGATCTATTGGAACCTTAAGAATGATTTCGTCCTTTGGAAAGATCTTACAATCTCTTTCTCCCTTTATTCATACATGGGGCATAAGAGCCTTGCATCCTACTGGCTGAATCAGGACAATGGCGGATCTCAGGTGATCAATGCCTGCAACCTTCCTGCTAAAGAATACTGGACACCGGAGAATGCTACTAATGATTATTGCCGTATCATGGCTGTAGGTCCTAATACAGGTCTTGCCGGAGGCATCAGCAAGCTCTATAACCGTAATTTTGTCCGTCTTGACAATATCTCGATCGGATATACACTTCCACAGGCATGGACACGCAAGGCAATGCTTGAAAAGGTGCGTCTTACAGTAAGCTGCAATAACGTATGCACAATCTCAGGCTGGGAATACGGTGATCCTGAAACCGGCGGTCTCGCCCGTCGTACATTCAATTTCGGTGTGAATGTGACATTCTAATTTTACGATTTTAAAGACACAATCATGAAAATTTCAAAATATAATATTCTGAAGGGATTCTCCGCTGTTGCTGCGGTATCGATGCTTTCCGGATGTGCGGACAATTTCCTCGATCAGGATCCCTTGTCATTTTTCGAGCCAACGAAGACTTATACCACAGAGGCTGGTTTGAAATCAGCCCTTGCACAGTGCGACCTGCACTACAAGACAATGCTCATGGATGGAAACGGCAACGTGCTTCCGATCGCTTCCGTATACTTCATGACAGATATAGGTCTGTATGCCAAGACTGATGCGGGCGGTGGTATCATGGATGATTTCGCCAACAAGATCACTCCGACTTCAGGTATGTCAGGAGGTGGCGACTCCAACGCGATGAGCCGGTTCTATTCAGAATCATGCAACGGTATAAAGTATGCCAACACAGTCCTTTCATATGTGGATCAGGTAGAAGGTC
>JAIDJJ010000338.1 GCA_029052265.1 Muribaculaceae bacterium | reverse complement strand
GAACCTGCCGATTACTGCAACGAATGGAAAAGATGGTCTCTGTCTTCTTTGCCTATGATACCTCCGAGATTCGGAATCAAGCTGATCCCGAGCGAATCTTACAAACGGCAATTCGAGACGATCAAAACACTTATCGAGCAATGTGACGAAATAGTGAACTGCGGTGATGCCGGGCAAGAAGGTGAGCTGATACAAAGATGGGTGATGCAGAAGGCAGGGTGTAAGAAAACTGTAAAAAGGCTATGGATCAGTTCACTCACAGATGAGGCAATACGCGAAGGTTTTGAAAATCTCCGCCCTGAAAAAGACCTTGAACCGTTGTATCTGGCAGGTTTATGCCGTGCCATAGGAGATTGGGTGCTCGGATTGAACGCCACCCGACTGTATTCCTTGAAATATGGCATACGCGGACAGGTGCTGTCTATCGGAAGGGTGCAGACCCCTACCCTCGCGTTGGTTGTGTCAAGACAATTGGAAATAGAGAATTTCGTGCCCAAAGATTATTGGGAACTAAAAACATCTTACCGTGACACACTGTTTTCAGCTACAGGCAAAAGTTTTGACACTGAAGAAAAAGGGGCTCTCATAGTAGAAAAAATCAAAGATCTCCCTTTGACAGTGACAGATGTCTCTAAAAAATCGGGAAAAGAAGCACCACCGCGCCTGTTTGACCTCACCTCCCTTCAGGTGGAATGCAACAAAAAATTGAATTTAGGAGCTGACGACACCCTGAGGACGATACAAAGCCTGTATGAGAAAAAAGTCACGACTTACCCTCGCGTCGACACAACATATCTTACCGACGACATGTATGGCAAATGTGGTGGCATCCTAAATTCGCTTAAAGACTATCAGTCGCTGATGGCGCCTCTGCGGGGAAAGAAATTAAAAAAGAGCAAAAAGGTGTTCGACAATTCAAAAGTGACTGACCACCACGCGATAATACCGACCGGACAGCCCCTCCCCGAGAATCTCACCAAAACAGAAAGAGATGTTTTCAATCTCATAG
>JAIDJJ010000337.1 GCA_029052265.1 Muribaculaceae bacterium | reverse complement strand
TTTATATAAGACCATTGACCCTCGGTCAGATGTGTCTGATAGAAGAATATTTTATGCATATTCAAAAAACTTTTTCTTCTTTCAACGCTCTGATTGAGGGTTTTGTGTGCTCTTTAATGTTTAAATTGGTTTAAAACTAAACATACTCTTAGAAACTGTTTAAATTTATTTGTCGAAGGAATTGAGAGGATTTGTCGAGCAGATTTTTGATATTTATGATGGAGTTATGGGGTTCCATAATGACTGAATAAATATCATAAAGATGATGACAAAGACCTCAATGACAAGACAAAATAAATTTTAAACAGTTTCTTAGAGAGTGGTACGGTCATTCAGTTTATTTGAATACCGAAACTGTCCGGGAATTATAACATGCAAAATCTATAACATATCATGACAACGAAAAAGAAAATAAAATTTGATCCTGACAAAGACAGGACTGCTGGACACGGACGGGAACTGGGTCGCGTAGTAGGCAAACCAAACAATGGCTTGGTCAAGATTCAATCCTCTGACCTGAAGTTTGGTGTGGTATCGGTCTCTTCCGGCAAAGTAGTTGTGGAACCGGTTTATTCACAAATACTTTTGACAGCTGCCGGAATCTGGGGGTATTTGCCTAAATCAAAATGATGATGACCTCAATGGTAAGGATATTATTTTAATTCTTAAAGAAGGACACCGCCTCAAAAACGGTGTCCTTTTTTCTTCGTTCTAAGTAGATACTGTCAGGAAAGTCTTTTGGAGCCTAAATAAAATAAGCTCTAAAGATCATGTCTTATGCCGGGTTCTGACGCCGAAATTAAATGCTTATTTTGCAGTTTTAGATATTCTTGCTATTTTTGTATCATTATGAGACATTGAGGGATATTCTAAATAGTACCCAATTCTATTAAATGTTCATGCCAATGAATGCGCGGGAGAAGAAAATATATGCAGTGACATTGAAGGGGTCGGCAATAAATGCCCTCCTTATTTTACTGAAGTTTATAGCCGGTTTTTTCGGAAGAAGTTCGGCGATGGTTGCGGATGCCGTTCACTCGCTGAGCGATTTCATTTCTGATGTCATCGTTCTTGTGTTTGTTAAGATTGCAGGGAAACCGGAAGATAAAGGACATGATTATGGACATGGCAAGTTTGAAACATTGGCAAGCATGATCATTGGGGTGTTGTTGATTTTTGTTGGAATCGGATTATCAGTAAATGGGGTAGAGGCGGTTTTACATAGTATTAACGGGATGCAATTGCCGCGTCCTACTATGCTTGCCCTTGTAATAGCGATATTGTCGATTATATCAAAGGAGTGGTTGTACAGATATACAATAAGAGCCGGCAATAAACTTGATTCACAGGCTCTCAATGCCAACGCGTGGCATCATCGCAGTGATGCGGTTTCTTCTTTGGGAACACTTGTCGGTATAGCGGGGGCTATGTTTTTGGGAGAAAAATGGAGAATCCTTGATCCTGTGGCGGCAATAATTGTCAGTATCTTTATTATAAAGAGCGGTTATGATATAATCAAGCCGTGTATAAGTGAATTGCTTGAAGCGTCGTTGCCTGAAGAAAAGGAAAAAGAGATAATGCATCTAGTGCTGTCTGTGCCCGGAATAGAGGATATGCATAATTTGCGCACTCGCCGCATCGGCAATTGTATCGCTATAGACTTTCATATAAAAATGGATGGAACGCAGACACTGTTTGAGGCTCATGAAAAAGCGACAGCCGCGGAAAATGCCATAAGGAGTGCTTTCGGGTCCAACTCAATAATCAATATTCATATGGAGCCTGTGTGAGATTCTTTAAGTTCTTAAAAAATCCGCGATGTAAGCTGTCTGTTTCAAATATTTTTTGTTAAATTTGCCATTGGATGGGCATAGTTTGCCCTGGATATTTGAATTCGAATGAAATTTACTGTAAAATTGAGTTTATACTCGATCCTTTCTTCTGCGATGATTCTCATCGTGCTGCTTGTGTTGCTGTATAATAGTCGTAACGGCTGGGAAATATGCCTCGTAGCAGGTGCGATTATGACGCTTTTACTTTGCGCATTAATTTATATGCCCCTTTCTATTTCGGTTAGTGGCAATGAATTAAGTGTTAATCGTTCGTTTAAAGTCAAGACAATTCGTTTATCTGAGATAAGAACAATTGAATTGTGTCAACCCACTCTTGCTGAACGTCGAATTTGTGGTAGCAACGGGATTTTCGGTTATTGGGGCTGGTTCAGAGAAAAAGACTTAGGCAAGTATTTTGCGTATTATGGCAAATCTTCGGATTGTTTCTTGGTGCGGTTAAAGGATGGCAGGCAATATATGCTCGGATGTGAAAATCCACAAGCAATTGTTTCATATATTAAAGAACTCCTCTAATATCTAAAACGAATATCTGAGTAATATCTAAAACGAATATCTGAGCCTCTGTTCCCCTCATAAAATAGCCGTTGATAGTTTGCTCGAATTTTAATTGAGACGCTTCTCCCATAATCTCTGTTTTACGTTCCACTACACATTTTCGCATTATGTCTTTCTCAAACAAATCATATCTGTAGGGAAAGTCTACAAAGCAACTCTCCATATCGTTGATGGCATCCAACACATCTTGGAGATAGGTCAGGACTTCTTCAATAGCCATAAATCAATTATTTTGTACGGTTGACATTGGCAATGAAGTATTTGTTACGTAATCCTCCTTCTTCTATCAAATCAACTTTCCTGCCGAAAAGTCGTTCTAATGCGTCCCGAAAATCAAAGTAGTTGGTGACGTAATCCCATTTTTTCATGGTCTGTCGTATCGAAGTTGACAAGTAAGTCCACATCGCTCCGGTCATTGAATCTGTCCGTAAGGATAGAGCCAAAGACAGCTAAGGTCTTGACCTTGTGCTTCCGACAAAGGTCGATAATTCGTTGTAGGTTCAATTTGGTCTTATGCATGGATGTGCCTTGATTACAGAAGTGTATTGTCATCCTATTTGCTTGATTGGTAGATTATACCAATATTACGGCAATCAGTACCCGCATTACATATTATGCCTGAATGTAGATTGTGTTTTCAATGATTCTTGGTAATTTTGCAAAAAAGAAAATGACATGGAAATATACGAGGCAGACACAATAGAAAGATATAACCGGTATTTCGGTTTTGAAACACGGCATCCGCTGGTGAGCATAGTGCATTTTGATGACACGGTGTATCAGCCCACACATTGTATGCACTTCGGATTCTATGCCCTGTTTCTGAAAAACACCACGGGTTGCAAGATTAAATATGGCAAGACTAATTACGATTTCGATGATGAAACGGTCGTAAGTTTTGCTCCCGGACAGACTGTTGGAATACAACGGTTGGAAGATGGTCCTGCCCCGATTGCCACAGGCTTGTTGTTCCACCCGGACTTTCTGCTCCGCACTCCACTTGGGCAGAAAATAAAGCAGTATTCGTTCTTCTCCTATGCCTCTAATGAGGCGTTGCATCTTTCATCAGAAGAGAGAACTATCCTACAGGATTATATGGACAAAATAGAGAGGGAATTGCAACATCCGATCGACAAGTTCTCAAAATCACTGATTGTTTCCAATATCGAAGTGATGCTCAACTACTGCATGAGGTTCTACGAAAGACAGTTTATTACACGCGAAGAGCTTAATAACAGTACAATAGGGCGTTTTGAAATTCTGTTGGATGAATACCTTGATTCCGGTATGGGGTTAACAGAGGGAACACCGGCTGTAAAATATTTTGCTGATAAAGTATGCCTGTCTCCCAATTATTTTGGAGATTTGGTAAAATCTGAAACCGGAAAGACGGCACAGGAGTATATTCAGCTTAAAATGATAAATTATGCCAAAAGCTCGCTGCTTGACCCCAGACTGAGTACGAAACAGATTGCGGAATTACTGGGTTTTCAGCACCCTCAGCATTTCATACGCTTCTTTAAGAAGCAAACGGGGAACACACCGAGAGAATACAGACTGCAAATTAAATGAATTGAGGGTGTGTCAAATTTAACCGCAGCTTATGGTGCGGAGGTACGTCCCATACTTGCCCTGGTTCGCTTCACAAGTATCCTCTTCATTCGCTCAAACCACCCTCTGTCGCTCCATGACAGGAAGTGATTGTATACACATCTCCATTTCGGGAAATCTGCAGTCAGACCGCTATGGACCTTCACCCGTATGTCCAAAATCACCTCAAGCATGCGAGCCATGCATTTTCAATTTTTGTGGAACGGTGCCTAAAAATTTCGACCGCCAAGAGACGGCGTTTGGGCTGCTTTCTGTCCCGAAATTCATGGATTTTTAGTAATTTTGCAGTCTTAATATCAGCTAATCCAAGCAATTATGACTAAAGCAGAAATAGCGAGAGAAATAGCAAAGACAACAGGCATCGACAAGGGGGTAGTTGTTACTGTAATCGAACAGTTTATGACCGTAGTCAAGGATAGCCTTGTTCACGGCGAGAACGTATATCTACGTGGCTTTGGCTCTTTTATAGTCAAGATACGTGCGGAGAAGACCGCCCGCAACATCAGTAAGAATACGACCATCATTATTCCGGCACACAATATCCCGGCGTTCAAACCTGCCAACACCTTCAAAGAGGAAGTCTCTAAGTAAATGAAACTCAACACAACATCTAAGAAGGCTATTTCGGCAATGTTCGTTTTATTGTTAATGGCCGGATTATATGGAGCAATTATTGCCTTGTGCAATCAGTATCTGAGAGAACATGATATGTTGACGAAGTCATCCAAATTTATTCTCGGAGTAATTATGTTTGCCGGATTCTATTTTATTTATAAATGGTTTTCAAAACGGATTGACTCAATCCAAAAACAAAACGATTGATTGACTGCGAGGATGATGAATATAGCGAAAATCCCGTTGATGATATGATTACTGATTGCGACTGTCACATCAATAGGGGAGAACTGCCATAGGTATTTCCTTGAGCAGGATGCCAAGTACGCGATGAGCCGCTTCGGGCAAACTTTATGTATTCTTTTGGTTGCATCAGCTGAATCAAACTACCCGTTGGCATTGACACGGCACATGTCATATATAGTGGAGGCGACGGTCGCATTAAAAGTCTGTGTGTTTAGATGTCGATTCCGAATTTACCAAGAACATCAAGATTACTTGCTTCAAGGTTATAAATGTCTCTTTGCCTGTAAATGGTATATTATTTGCTTTTCCAAATACTAACGTATAGTCGGGATTCCTGAACTGTAATGGGAGAGCATGTCTCTAGTCAGGGTAAGTGTGGTTCATTATTATTACATGCTGTCATAAACAGACAAGCGATGAACAGAAAAGGGATAAAAATTTTATACATAATATGCTACTGGTGTGATAAAATCGTGTTAGTTTAAAAATCATTAAATAAAGAGATTTCTTTTACATTTTTAGTCTGAATTGGTTGATGTGACTTGCCAGGTTATGAGCTGTCGTAATTCGGCACTATCCAAAGCAGAGATTCTGATCAGGTAGAGACTTCGGTGATGGAATAGCTACTTTTGTAGTCAGCCTTAATCCGTGCTATTGTAATGTAGGAAATCATATATTACAGACCCTGCCGTCCATATACACTGAAATAATTCGTTGATCCGAAAGAGCTCACGCAGAACTTTGTTGATGAAAATTTGTTGCTAAAAAATACCGAGAGAATCAACAGTCAATGATTCTCTCGGTGCTATTATTTTGAAAATATGGTTATTCTGCGGTTATCTTTATCACCATGGATGTGTTAGGTCGATATGTAAACACATCAAGTCCGACTTTCATCAGATAATCGCCGGTGAATACTTTGCCGTTTTGAACGAACTTTGATTCAGTATCAGGCATAAGGTTAATCTCCTTGACCTTATATTTTTTCTCCGGGTTAAGCCCTTGAAGTTTTACAGTATGGAGTTTTTCCTGAAAGCGCGGGGAAAGGTCGTACGCGAAAAGCACAGCCATATTCTTTGACTTGTCGACATACTCCACCGCCGCATGGTTGGATTCGTAGGGAGAGACCAGACGGTATTGGTCTCCGTCCATCACGGCGGGCTGAAGGCGTTTCC
>JAIDJJ010000336.1 GCA_029052265.1 Muribaculaceae bacterium | reverse complement strand
ATGCAGGAGAGCCTTAGCAACATGCAGCAGAATTTTGCCATAGTGCGTCAACGTGCCGACAATCTGAACATCCGTGCCACCCATGCCGGACAGTTGGGAAATCTTACAGCAGAGTTAGGACAGAACATAGTTTCCGGCCAACAGGTAGGTCAGATCAATATTCTCGACAACTATAAGATAGTCGTGAATATAGATGAGCATTACATTGACCGTGTGTCTGCAGGACTTGAAGGGAAATCACAGAAACAGAACCGTCAGTTTGACGTGGAGGTCAAGAAGGTTTATCCGGAGGTTACATCCGGGCAGTTCCGTGCTGATTTGACAATAAAAGGGGATGTTCCCGCAAATATAAGGGTAGGACAGAGTGTCCCGATCGATCTTTTATTGGGAGAGCCTTCACAGGCGATCATGTTGCCTCGCGGCTCATATTTTCAGACCACAGGAGGAAACTGGGTGTATGTATTGAGCGAGGACGGCAAAACGGCAAAACGGCGAGAAATCAAAATCGGCAAGCAGAATCCTCAGTTTTATGAAGTGCTTGACGGTCTTGCTCCAGGGGAAAAGGTCATAATCAGTTCGTACTCCAACTATGGGGATGCCGACGTGATAAAAATATCAGAATAATTTAACCATAAAGAAACGATAATATGCTCAAAACCTTTACATCAGACCTTCGTCGCAACATTACCAAGATATTGTGTCTGACGGTAGGTATGTCCATCGGCATGATACTCATTGCCAAGATATATTATGAAGAAACCTACGACTCGTTTTTCCGGGATGCAGACAGCATATATATGGTTTGCGAAATATTCAATGATCCGGAAAATCCTTTTGATTTCGATCAGACTTCCGGAGCTTATGCCCCTGCCCTTAAGCGTTATCTGCCTCAAGTGGAAGAAGCTACCCGTTTTACTTGGTTCAGCGGGGGTGATATCGTCTTGGATGATAATAGAAAATTCAACAGTAATGGAATAAAAGTGGCAGACAGCTGTCTGTTTGATCTTTTCTCTAATAAAATCATTGCCGGAGATCCTCATGAAGCGTTGAGTGTGAAAAACTCTTGTATGATACCTAAAACACTTGCCGACAGAATCGGGGGAGATGTGATCGGACTTCAATTCAACATCCCTAACTTTTCTTCTGACTATACCGCCACTATTGGAGGTGTCTATGAAGATTTCCCTGAAAATTCTTCTATCCCCAATTCAATCTATATAAGTCTTAATACATTCGAGGTGTTAGGCTGGGGCGGCACTGAGAACTGGGTAGGTAATGATGCTTATAAAAGTTTTGTGAAACTGCGTAAGGGTACAAAGCCTGCAGATCTGATTGCGGGTATACGCAGAATGCTTGAAGACAATGTAGATAAAGAAGTTTTGGAGAAACGGCATTTAGATATCGGACTGAAATCTTTGCGCAATTATCATTCTTCTGAAAGCAGTGTAAAAGAAATGGTTTTAATGCTGTCTGTTTTGGCAGTTTTGATTCTGCTGTGTGCATCGGTCAACTATCTGCTGATTGTTGCAGGACAGATTTCTGCGAGGTCTAAGGCGATGGCAATAAGGAAATGTTTCGGCACAGGTAATGGGAAACTGTTTTTTATGGTGCTTGGGGAAAGTTTCTGTTATATTTTGATTTCCTCTTTATTTGCGATTGTTTTGATCTATGCTTTGGGAGATTTGAGCAAAGAATTGCTTGGATTGTCTCCGAAACAACTATTCTCAACGAATTATGTGTGGATTGCGGAAGGATTGATAGTTCTTGTATTGCTTCTCATCACAGGTATTATTCCCGGTGTCATATATTGCAAAACTCCCGTAACATGTGCATTCAGGCAGGATACAAATAAAAAGAGGATATGGAAGCTGGCGTTACTTTCCATTCAGTTTGTTGTAAGCGGTTTCCTGTTCTGTCTTCTTATCCTTATTGCGAGACAATATAATATGGTAACAAATTTTGATGTCGGGTATGATTATGACAACATCGGAATGGTTTCTATGGGATCATTTAAAGAAAATTCCGGCAAACTTAAAGAGGAGTTGAAGAGACTTGGATGTGTGGAGAGTGTGGCAGGAGCAACTCAGAATTTTGTTACGCAATCTTCAGGCGGAGAGATAACTATAGAGGAAGATGAGACAAATAAACTCAAGATTGCCGATCTTCTATGGACAGACAGGGATATCTTTGACGTTCTAGGATTGAAATTTATTCAAGGTAGAACGTTTGCCGAGAATGCTGATACAACTCTTCATGAAGCAGTGGTGGAAGAGAGGATGATAGATGCCCTGCGCACTCAATATGGTGTTGACGATTCTAATATTGTCGGAAGGACATTTAAGTTTGATGGTCATGGCGAACCTCATGAATATACAATATGCGGTGTCGTCAACAATTTCCACAGAGGTGGATTTGAAGAGAAACAGATAGACAGAAGACCCGGAATATTCTTCCCGCCGGAAAATAATGCCTGGACTTTATACGTAAGGTTCACGGAAATGAACAATGAGAACCTTCATGAAGCTCAGGAAGTGATAAATTCACTTATCGGGAATCCCGATGTGGAAGTATTTATCACTCCTTATAAGAATCAATTTGAAAAATATACCTATGATATCAAGAAATTTGCTACAGCTGTAGTGGTTGTCGGCATAGCGATTCTCTTGATTGCTCTCTCAGGTCTGTTGGGCTACGTCTCGGATGAGGTGGAAAACAGATCAAAGGAAATCGCTATCAGGAAAGTTTCCGGGACATCGGAGTATAAAATATTGAAATTATTTTGTCGCGACATCGCCATTATTGCAATCCCGTCGTTGGTTATGGGTGCTATAATAGCAACGATAGTCGGCAAAGACTGGTTATCGCGCTTTTGCGACCGGGTGAGTCTGTCTCCCGTCATATCGGTTGTCTGTGTTATTGTTTTGTTGCTGCTTATCCTTTCAATGGTGGTGATAAACAGCCTGAAAATATCACGAAGCAACCCGGTGGAATATCTCAGAAACGAATGAATATAAACAAATCAACAAAAGCATATGAAAATCGAAGTCAAAAATCTGGAAAAAGTTTTCCGTACAGAAAGTGTGCAGACAGTAGCCCTCAACAATGTAAGCCTCACCATAGAGGATGGATCGTTTGTGGCGATCATGGGACCTTCGGGATGTGGCAAATCCACTCTGCTCAACATACTCGGATTGCTTGATAAT
>JAIDJJ010000335.1 GCA_029052265.1 Muribaculaceae bacterium | reverse complement strand
AATTTATGAACGCAGTCCTGACGGTCATGAGCGTCGATGCCACTTATGCTTCATTCTTTCCGCTTGCCGGACAGGAAGGCACATTAAAGAAATTCCTTGCAGAAACAGCACTCGACAGCTATATAGCCATGAAGACAGGCAGTATGAAGGGCATACAGTGTTATGCCGGATACAAGCTTGACGATAACTATATGCCCACTCATACGGTGGTCATCATCATGAATGACATTGTGGGGAAGAGGGATAAGGCAAAAAAGGCTGCAGAGAAGATGTTGTTGGAAATATTTAATAATAACTCAGAGTTGTCTGGAGGTCAGCCGGCTCAAAATCCTGATAAAAATGAATAAAGAAGATTTAAACGGATTGCTTGACAATATTTATGAACTTGAGGGGTTGGTGCATCTTGCTCTCGCCCGGGAAGATTGTCCTGAATGTCTGCCAGGTCTGATTGTCCGTAAGGCAAAAAGCCTGGTTGAGCTGGTGAAACCGTTTGAAGCGTCAGCCATGACAGAAAAGACAGAAGAGATTACGGTGAATGAAGAAATTTCTGATTCTTCCCTGTGCCAAGAAGATCCGGTGGCAGAAAATCTGACAGAATCCGACAGCCCTTCCGATACTGCTGACAATAATAATGATATGGTGCCGGACACTCCGGCTGGTATTGCCAATGTTGTAGTGGAAGACGTCATTTCCGGGAATGAAAGTATAGAGGAGATTTCTCCGGCTCAGCAGGTTTCAGAAGAAGTTGCCGTTACCGGAGAATTTGAAGACTCTGCTTTCGCTCAGTACACTTTGCCGGCTGAAGATGATCAAATGTTGGCGGTGTCATTGTCGGAAAATAATCAGGGGGCAGATGAAAAGATTGTTTCCATGAATGAAACGTGGCGGGATGAGTCCGGTTCAGGCATTGATAATTCAGTCAGCGGTACATCCCGCTCTCAGTTGAGAGAGACAGTGGCACCGGATGATATCCCTGTCAGAAAGAATGTGGAGCCTCGGGGAAAACTTGTCTTCACAATTAATGACCGCTATAGGTTCAAAAGGGATTTGTTCTGCAATTCGGATGCCGATTTCAACACCACCCTTGCTTTGGTGGCGTCGATGGACAGCTATGATGAGGCGGAAGATTATTTTCTGGGAGAGCTTCAGTGGAATCCTCAGCGCGAGGAAGTATTGGATTTTCTTGAAATCCTGAAAAATTATTTCAAATAATATCCGGAAATATCCTCCCAAACAACTTCATAAACAAAATTAAAAACTAATGGCATGAGCGGCAAATTATATATAGTCCCGACACCGGTCGGCAATCTTGACGATATGACTTTCCGGGCAGTCGAAGTATTACGGAATGCGGATCTTATTCTTGCGGAAGACACCCGTACGTCGGGAATCCTGATGAAGCATCTCGGCATATCGGTCCCAATGCGCAGCCATCATAAATTCAACGAACATGAGGAGGCGCCTAAGATAGCTGAAAGGATATTGGGAGGGGAGAACATAGCTCTTGTCTCCGATGCTGGTACACCCGGAATATCAGATCCCGGTTTTATGCTGAGCAGGGAGTGCCGTCGTCTCGGTGCGGAGGTGGAATGCCTTCCGGGCGCCACAGCATTTGTCCCGGCACTTGTGGCTTCGGGACTGCCATGCGACAGGTTTGTTTTTGAAGGATTCCTTCCTCCCAAGAAAGGAAGAGCCACCCGTCTCGCTGCTTTATCGCAAGACGACCGTACGGTAGTGGTTTATGAGTCACCAAAGCGTCTGCCGCGCACGTTGCGTCAGCTTGCCGAGAGTTTTGGGGAAGATAGAGATGCATGTGTGTGCCGGGAGATTTCAAAACTGCATGAAACATATCATCGGGGCACCCTCGGGGAACTTGCAAAATATTTTGAGACGAACCAACCAAAGGGGGAAATTGTTATAATAATCGAAGGGCACACGAAAAAGATGCGCGACCCTGAAGATTAAAGTTAAACTATAAACTATAAAATTGCGGCACAGCCGCCTAAACACCAATATCAAGATGAAGAAAAGTTTTATTCTTTTAGGAATTGGGGCATTTTTGCTCGCGTCCTGCTCTGTCAACAGTCAGAAACTTGCTGATGATTCAGCAAAGATTGCAGAACTTCAGGCAGATTATGCAGAGGCAAACAGTTTC
>JAIDJJ010000334.1 GCA_029052265.1 Muribaculaceae bacterium | reverse complement strand
CACTCCCTCACGGGGTGTTGTAAACCTGGATGGTTCTGACGACGCTGATAAATTCAAGGCGGTTCAGGAGCAGGTTGTTGTAAAAGAACCGGAGCCTGAGAAGCCTGTTGAGGAGGAAATCTTTGTGGCTGTAGAACAGCCTGCTGAATTCCCCGGAGGTTTGCCTGCCCTTATGAAATGGCTTAACAGTCAGATCCGTTACCCGGAAGCTGCTCAGCAGAACGACATCCAGGGTCGCGTGATCGTTAAGTTCGTGGTTGAGAAAGACGGCTCTATCGGTGCCGTGTCAATCATGAAGGGCGTTGACAAGGATCTTGACCGCGAAGCTCTCCGTGTGGTTAAGAAGATGCCGAAATGGCAGCCCGGCAAGAACAATGGTGTTGCCGTTCGTTCTTACTTCAACCTCCCTGTAACATTCAAGCTTCAGAACAACTGATAACTGCTTCAGTCATATAATGAAGATCTTTAGAAAAGAAAAGGAAGGAGCCTTCTGCTTCTTCCTTTTCTTTTTTAAGTTACTTCCGGACACGTAGCCCCCACCCTACGGCTTCACTCCATGTGCAGCATGATATAGAGGAGGATTCTCTTCAGGTACAGTGTCAATATATAATTATATCTGACAAGCGAACTTACTTTCCATATTTTTGTTAAAAAGAATAGAAAAACATCTAAAACATCGAGTTATGAGCACAAACAACAATTATGACAACATGCCCAAGGGTGGGCGTCTTGTCTTCGGTATATTCATGGTGATAGTCTATGTAGCCGTCGGATTACTTTTTATATTCGACATATTCAATATTGACAACACTGCCATAAGCGCAACTGTAGGCGGCATCCTGTGCGCATATGGGGTCTGGAGAGGATACAGGCTATATCGCGGAATGTAAGAATATCCGCTTGTTGACATATTGTTTCCGCACTCTGGAAATGCATATTGACAGAATCATTTCACCCATATGAATCTTTTAAGTCTAAAAAAAACAACAGCTTCATTGTTTTTGACAGCCCTTGCTGTGGCAGCAGTCGGATGCACCCCTGTCAAACGGGGTGAATACGCTGCGGGAAGCGCCACTATATTTTGCGATGATGGATTTAAAAATATCCTTGAAGAAGAAATTGAGGTATTTGAATATTCATATCCCGAAG
>JAIDJJ010000333.1 GCA_029052265.1 Muribaculaceae bacterium | reverse complement strand
TAAGATCGTCGGCAGCGTCAGATGTGTATATGAGAATGTCATGATGCCGCGAAGCCTTTCGTTCAAATGGAGAGAGACACATTCATTGAATCTTCCGCAATTTTCTCCGAATGTGGGAGATATTTTCGGACAGAGCAACAAATATGGACCCATGTCTCCCGGTCTTGACTTTGCATTTGGATTCTATGATGAGTCGTATGTAAATAAAGCTCTTGACCGCGGGTGGCTTCTGACTACCGCGGATATGGTTTCACCTGCTGTATGGAATCAGGGAAAGGAATTTAATTTTGAACTCACACTGGAACCTGTGAGGGGATTGAAGATATTACTCACCAGTAACCTGACAGACAACCGGACGCAGCAGGTTCAGTTTATGTTTGCAGGGATGCCGACCACCCATAGCGGATCATATGTCCGCACACATGTGGCATTGGCAAGCGCCTTGAGGGGTTCAAAGGCAGAAAACGGGTATGCATCAGCCGCTTTTTCTAAATTCCTTGAATACATTCCGATTGTGGCTGACAGGGTTGAGTCGGCATATGCCGGTACGGTTTATCCGGATGCCGGATTCCTGGAAGGTAATCCTCTTGCCGGCACAGTCTATAATCCCCTCGTAGGGAGTGTAAGCCCTACAAGTGCGGATGTTCTGGTGCCCGCTTTTATAGCAGCCTACAGTGGATACGACCCAAGGAAGGTGACATTGAGACATTTCCCGGGATTGGAATCGATGAGACCAAACTGGCGGGTGACTTATGACGGATTTCTGCAGCTTGGCAACATGAGCAAATTCTTCAAATCTTTTACTGTCACACATGCATACCAGTGTACGTATTCTGTCGGCAGTTATTCCAGCTATCTTAATTGGGTAGGCATTGACAATGGATCAATGGGCTTCTCTTACGATGAACTGACAGGAAGCCCCGTTCCGTCATCTCCGTATAATATCTCTTCCGTTGCGATTACAGAGAAATTTGCACCACTGTTGGGAGTTAACATGACACTTAAGAACGATATCTCTCTAAATGCCGAATATCGTGATTCGCGCACATTGAACCTAAACTCTTCCGCCGGACAGGTTGTGGAGACCACAAGCCGGCAGCTTTCTGTCGGTGGAGGCTGGAAAGTGAGTGATTTCAGCAGAATTATCAAGATCGGAAGCTCGCAGGGAGGTGTCAGCAACGATCTGTCGTTGAATCTTGATATCGCCTACAGCAATAATATGTCATTGATAAGGAGAATAGAGACAGCGTATACTCAGGCGACACAGGGCACGCGTACTTTTTCGATAAATTTCATGGCAAGTTATCAACTGAGCCGGAAGGTGACATTGTCG
>JAIDJJ010000332.1 GCA_029052265.1 Muribaculaceae bacterium | reverse complement strand
GCCTCCTCCCCGGGATTATGCGCCGTCACCTTATTGAAAGCGGAAAGGTGGCTGTCCTCCCTCTCACCAATCAAGACTTACGCCCCGGGAACCGTTACGGATTCACTCATCTCCTTATGATCAACGCGATGATGCCACCGGAAGCAGCGCCATGCATCGCACTTGAAAACATCTCATTCCCGGCTATTTATCAAAAAAATAAACATATTCACTAACTTATCAGCAAATAAACCCGTTATACATAACATCCTCTACACTATAACTAATAAAATTATGGCTCCCGAAACCAAAGAAATCTGTTCATATCTTAAAGATGTACTTAATTTCAGAAACTTCATAGAAATCCCTGATGATGATAAAAATTATTTCTGCATTTCAAATGAAGAGTTGAAATCAGGTAAAATCGCACACGACAACAGAGAAAGCTATCTCCGGCGTTGGGTGCCTAAAAATGCGAAAACCGATTCTGACAGCAAGAATACAACAGTAGATGTGTTGCTGATTCCAAAGTTGGTATGCGACATTGTCCCGAAATATTGTTCCACCATTTCCTTGAATAAAGACCGGGCATGGGAATACAAGAAAGTAAGCCTGTTGTATATAAAGGCTAAATGCGACATCTCAACTATGGAGATCTCTCCTGTTGCGGGAGAGAGCCTGATATGGTCAGAGCCGATTATAAAAGACTGTCATCCGAATCCTGTCATACATTTATTTTGGAAACTTATTGAGAAAATCTTTAACAAAAACAATGCTGCTTCAGGTTCAGTCAAATTTGAACTGAAGCGGGTTACGGGCAAGGCAGACAATTGTTCCGATTGGCAGGAATACATATCTAAAGTCGAAGATAATTTCAAGAAACGCACAGGAAAGGATTTCTTTGCAACAGATGTTCTCGCCGACGAAAATGGGAACATGCATCAACTCTATGATGAATTTTTACATGGAAAAACGATTGTGATGAAAGATGACACCGTCTTTGCCACAAATCACATTAACAATCTGCTTTTTAATATCGTATCGGATACCAATACACATGTATCTTATACACAACTCCGAGCCCACGAGACAGAA
>JAIDJJ010000331.1 GCA_029052265.1 Muribaculaceae bacterium | reverse complement strand
GACACCATATCTTATTTCTTTCTCCATACCCGTTATGTTTTAACTGCAAATATACAACAAACTCACCAACAATCCAAAATGAACGGGACTGACATTCCCATGAGGCTCAGATATAGATAAAAGCCATATGACCTCATTCCTAATTGCTAATTAATTACTCATTACTCATTGCTTCAACGATCCAGTCAGAAATTGTTCTTGCTTTTGTAGAGAAATTGACGCCGATCTTTATTATTGTCTTTCCGTCAGTTTTGAAGGGTAGGGCATATTCTTTTGAATTGATCTGGTCAAGCGCCTCACGGGCAGATCTGTCGAGCTTGATCTCGATAATATAGTAGTATCTGTCGGTGGCGATAAACAGATCAATCCTTCCGTTTGATGTGCGGTATTCAGTCCGGACCTCCAGGCTGAGCAGTTTCATGAGAATAAGCAAAGCGTTGTGCAGGTTCTGCTCTCTCTCCATTTGCATTTCGTATGAAACAGATGCAAACATCCCTTTCAGATCGTTCATGAATCCTTCCGCATCCCCACAGTCGAGTTCATCGATCAGGCGGTAAACGAACAGCATTGAATCCCCGGTGTTTACGTTGGCATAGAACGGCAGGAGATATGAAAGGAACCCTTCCTCCACTTCACGGTTTGGAATACCGAGAGTGTAAATGTCGCGTCTGGGGTTATGATCCTTAATTGTCAAGTATCCGGTCTGGTAAAGTAGTGCGAGGGGTCTTGGGTTGTCAAGGTCGAGACCGACAAGAGCGTTCAGGGAGCATTTCGCATGCATAATCTCTTCGAGATCCACATTGAAGCGCTTAAGCTGTTGCATCAGCAAAGTTGCTTGTCCGGAATGCATCCAATAATTGCGGAACTCTTTTTCCTCCATCACATTTACAATGGAATAAGGATTATACATATCCTTCCCGTTTGCAGAAAACCTGTATCCGTCGTAACGAGCTTTCAGTTCTGTCCGTATTTCCCTGTCAGACTTTCCGTATTTTTCCGCAAGCTCATA
>JAIDJJ010000330.1:15907-18993 GCA_029052265.1 Muribaculaceae bacterium | reverse complement strand
AAAATGTTAACAAATGTGTAGTCAAATGTTTTTGTGTTATTCGTAATTATTTGGTAATTATACATATATGTATCATCTGTGAATTTTGATAATGTAAATTAAGTTGTATTTTAGGGAATAATTAGTTTATTTTGCATATAGAAACATAACCTCCCGTCTTATGCCATTGAAACTGCTTTTTCTCTTAGCATTCATTGTGTCAATGCCCGGACAGGCACTCTCTATAGCGGTGCCTCATCTTTCATTACATTATATGGAACCCGCCGCCGGCACGTATAATAATCAGATTACAGCACTCCACAAACACAGCAATGGAATGTTGTGGATCGGCACATCGTCAGGACTGAACCGTTATGACGGTTATAGCGTGCAACAGGTGACAGGAGGATTGACAGACACGACTTCAGTGTTGAATGATTATGTGCTCGATATTCATGAAGATGCCAGGGGGATGTTATGGATTCATACACAGCCGGACTATGGCATATATGACCCGGAAACAGATGTGCTTATAACAGACGTTGGCGGATATTTGAAAAACAAAGGTATTGACGGGGAGATTTCCACGATAGCTGCAGATGCAAAAGGGGATATCTGGATAGCTTTGGAAAATAAGGGTATTTATAGACTTAAAGGGGGAGACGGGTATGCCGAAAAGGTCAATTATCATGCTTACGGAAAGCCGGATATAGCAAATATGGTTATTAATGGCGGCACGCTTTTTTGTGTTGATATGCAGGGCGGTCTTGTTATGGTAGATACCGATTCGATGAATGTGGAATCCGTAGTAAGTCCGGCTCCGGAAGCCGACAAGGCGGGGAATCAGGTTTACTTCCTTGCAGCCGATAAAGAGGGGAGGGTGTGGGTCTATGCCACCGATCATCTTATGTTGTATGACAGGACTTTGGGGAAATGGATAAACGATCAGCTACCACAACAAGGAAACAGTGGCATTGTCAAATCAATTTTTCAAGATAAATCCGGTGTATTATGGATTGCGAGAGATCACCACGGTCTTGAGATTATCAATTATGAGAATGGCGTATTTAAATTCGTAAGCACAGATCCGTCAGGAGATGAGTGCAAGAACAATACTATAACCTGTTTTTTAGAAGATTCCCATGGCACTATCTGGGTGGGAACATATAAAAAGGGTTTAATGTGGTATAACGAGAGCGTATCAAAGTTCTCTCTTGAAGATTTTCCGGATGTGAATTGTGTTATGTCTGCCGGCGGCGAATGGATGTGGGTCGGGACAGACAGTTCCGGATTGTGGAAATGGAATACGCATACAGGGGAGAAGGTTGCATTGAAAGATCCGTCAGCCGGCTTTTCTCAGCCTGCCATAACCTGTCTTGCCTACGGTCCTGACGGAATGCTTTACATAGGCTCCTTTTCCAGAGGATTGCGTAAATATGCCAATAATAAGTATGAGCATGTAGTTACCGGCAGTCCGTTGGATTATACTTATTTATGGTCGCTCACCCCAAGTGCTGACGGCAAGCTCTGGGCAGGGACGTTGGGTGCGGGGATCTTTTCTTACGATCTGTCGACCGGAAAAGTCAATGAATATAACGAGTCAAATTCCGCACTGCTTTCAAATTATGTGATGAGCGGTATAACTTCCCGTGACGGTAAACAATATTTCGGGACATCGAATGGTATAGTCATTGCAAATTCATCAACCGGAGAACTTCGCAATTTCAAGGAGGTATTTCCGGAGCTTGATACGGATGGTTGGAAGGTCACGCAATTATTGGAGGATTCAAGAGGTTTGCTTTGGGTGGGAACAGCCAACGGATTGAGAGTCATAGACCGTACAAACGGGAAAATTATGAAAGTGTCTCTTGGAGACTCGCAAAACACCAAATATGTGCTTGGATTGATTCAGGATAACGGTGGGTCGATGTGGGTCAGCGTGGGGACAGAGCTTGTCAATATCAAGGTGGTTTATAATGAAAAAAGCGGAGAGTTATCGGTCAATTCCCATTGGTATGACAGCCGCGACGGGCTTATGGATTGCGATTTCAATCAGAGATCGTTTGCCAAACTTCCTTCAGGAGAGATAGTTGTGGGTGGTTTCTACGGGTTGAACCGTTTTTCTCCTTCTGATATAAAATTTAATATGGTACGTCCCAAAGTGCTGTTTACTGATCTGTATATGAGCAGCAACAAAATCCGTCCCGGAGAAAAGGTTGACGGAAGGGTAGTGCTGAAAGAAGGACTGAATCAGGGCGGAACTGTGGAGTTTTCGCACAATCCCAAGGATTTTTCAGTATATTTCTCCACAGACAACTACGTGCTGCCGGAGAAAACGACATATGAATATAAGCTGTTAGGATATAATGATGAATGGATGGTCTGTCCGCCGGGAGTCAATCATGTGACCTACACGAATCTTTCACCGGGCAAATATACATTGATAGTAAGGGCTATTAATGGCGATGGATACGAAAGCGAGGAGCCGGCGGAATTAAAAATTCGGGTTTATCCCCCCTTCTGGGCTACGCCATGGGCTTATATTGTTTATTTCATACTTGCCATTATCGCTATACTCGCAATTATCAGGATTGTGAGCGAACAGGAAAGAAAACGCTTCGAGCGCAGGCGCCATGAAGATGCAATGCGGAAGCAGGAAGAGATAAATCAGTTGAAATTCAAATTTTTCACCAATGTCAGCCATGACCTTCGCACCCCATTGACACTTATAGTGTCTCCTCTTGAAGAAATGATAAAAGAGACCACCGACGAACGCCAGAGCAAGCGGCTGATGCTTATGCGGTCGAATGCTCTCCGTTTGCTTACGCTTGTGAATCAGTTGCTTGATTTCCGTAAAAATGAAGTGGCGGGATTGCAGCTTAATCCTTCTGAAGGGGATATGGTTGCTTTCAGCAGAAATGTGTGCAATTCATTTGTCAATCTTTCGGAACGCAAGAATATAAATCTCACTTTCTATTCCGACCGCGACAGAATCAATCTTATGTTTGATAAGGATAAAGTCGAGAAGATATTCATGAATCTTTTGGGAAACGCCTTCAAATTTACCCCCGCGGGAGGAAGGGTAGCCGTATCGTTGGAGCAGGTAG
>JAIDJJ010000330.1:0-15897 GCA_029052265.1 Muribaculaceae bacterium | reverse complement strand
ATCCTATGTTACGTATCAAGATAGCAGATACAGGCATAGGGATAAAAGACAAGGACAAACCGCATATATTCGAGCGTTTTTATCAAGTGTATGATAACGGGGAATCCCATCCGCACATGGGAAGCGGTATCGGGCTGAGCATGGTGAATGATTATGTGAAACTCCATGACGGCACAATCCGAGTAACCGACAATATCGACGCGGGCAGTGTGTTCATAATAGATATCCCGATACGTCATGTAGAGCAGCCGTCTAAGTCAGACATTCCGGTGGTAAATGAAATATCGGAAATGGAAAAAAATGAATTACAAGAAGATACGGTTTTTGAAAATTCTGAGAAATCCAAAGAGCACAATTCTCAGCTGAAACCGGTGGCTTTGGTTGTCGATGATAATCCTGATATGTCGGAGATGCTGAAGTTTGAGCTTGAAAAAGATTTTGACATCATCACGGCGTCTGACGGAAACGAAGCCCTCAAGGTCATAGAAAATGTCACTCCTTCCATTATACTGACAGATCTTATGATGCCGGGTATGGACGGTATTGAATTGTGCAGAAACCTTAAAGCACAAAAGACGACAGTCTCTATTCCCGTAATAATCCTGACAGCCAAACATGATCTTGGAGTGAAACTTGAAGGACTCACTCTTGGTGCAGACGACTATATCACCAAACCGTTTAATATCGACGTTTTGAGACTTCGTATGAAACGGCTTGTGGAACTCACGGCAAAGGGTGCGAAACGCAGTTTGATAGATCCTGAGCCGGAAGCCATCAAGATCACGCCTCTTGACGAGCAACTGATAGAAAAGGCTGTAAAGTATGTATCAGATCATCTTGACAGTTCTGAATTATCGGTAGAGGAATTGAGCGAGAGTCTCGGGATGAGCAGGGTGAGGCTATACAAAAAGATTAAACAGATCACAGGGAAAACACCGATCGAGTTTATCCGCGTGATCAGGCTGAAGCGTGCCGCACAGCTTTTGCGGGAAAGTCAGCTCAACGTGTCGGAAATAGCTTATCGAACCGGGTTCAACAGTCCGAAAGTGTTCAGCAAGTATTTTAAGGAAGAATTTGGAATACTTCCTTCGGTTTACCAGAATAAAGAGGGTTCTGAAACAAATTATACCGTCTAAATTAACAATTCTTCCCCCTTGGATGGTATAATCACACCTTATCCGACACGGAAAGGGTGGTAGGAGGTGGTTAATTTGAAGTAATTTTGTAGTGTGAGTCATAGCAGACGCAAGGGAGTCATGAAGCGACATGCCCCCTGCGGTCTGGGGCATCCGGTCTTCGGTGCCTGTTGTGCTTCTACCAGTTTTTTTAGTTAACCCTTACCTATATTTATGAAATCATTCTATTTTACATGCGGTCTGTTTGCCACGGCATTGCTCGCTTCCTGTAGTTCCGCAAAATATAATAAGGAGCAGACGGGAATTATTGTCAACATAGATCAGCAAAAAGAAGACGGAGTCCGCAAAGTCCGGCTTCAGGTTTTTGATGACAAGATAATCCGCGTCTCTGCTACGCCGGATGACAAATTTGCAGAAGATGCGAGTCTTGTGGTGGTTAAGCCGGAACAGAAGGTGAAATTTGATGTGGAGGAAACAGATTCGACAGTCTCTGTCGTGACTTCCACAGTGAGAGCGACTGTTTCGTATGCTACAGGCAATGTGAAATTTTATGACATGTCAGGCAAACTGATAGTAGCCGAGGCTGAAGGTGGCAGGGAATTCTCCCCGATCGAGGTTGAGGGCACAAAAGGGTACACTGTACGCCAGGTGTTTGAATCCCTTTCTGAAGATGAAGGTATCTACGGTCTGGGTCAGCACCAGAGTGACGAATTTAATTATAAAGGTAAAAATGAGGAGTTGTTCCAATATAATACTAAGGTGTCTGTGCCATTCGTGGTGTCTACCGACAACTACGGTATTCTTTGGGACAGTTATTCACTTTGTCGTTGGGGTAATCCCGACGGTTATAAGCAGCTTGGCGGTGTTTTCAAACTCTTCGACAAAGACGGCAATGAGGGTGCCCTCACAGGAACATATGTGCCGGCAAATAAGGATGAGGGGACACTGGTGCAACGGGAGGATTCGATCTATTTTGAACACCTCATAAGGGGAGATCTATCGCATGTGGTCAATCTGCCTCAGAATTTCAATTTTGCGGGCAGTCATGTCACATATGAAGGAGAAATAGAGCCTTCAGTGAGCGGGGAATATAAGTTTATACTATATTATTCCGGTTATCAGAAAGTATTTGTCGACAACAAGGAAGTAGTGCCCGAACGTTGGCGTACAGCATGGAATCCCAACAGCTATAAGTTTTCAGTGAATCTTGAGGCAGGGAAACGTGTGCCCCTGAAAATAGAATGGGAGCCAAACGGATCTGTGGCTTATTGCGGACTCCGGGTGTATGACCCGCGTGATCCTAAAGACCAGCTTAATATGAGCTGGTGGGGAGAGATGCAAGACCAGATAGATTATTATTTCGTGTATGGCGACGATATGGATGATGTGATCTCCGGCTACCGCACCCTGACAGGGAAGGCCCCCATCATGCCCAAATGGGCGATGGGTTACTGGCAGAGCCGTGAGAAATATAACACCCAGGAAGAGGTGCTTTCAACACTTGCCGAATTCCGCAAACGTGGTATCCCTATCGACAATATTGTGATCGACTGGCTTCATTGGAAAGAAGATTCATGGGGTAGTCATGAGTTTGACCGTGCCCGTTTCCCTGATCCCAAAGGTATGGTAGACACTATCCACGACATGAATGCCCGCCTGATGATATCTGTGTGGCCGAAGTTTTATGTGACCACAGAGCATTATAAGGAGTTTGACAAGAATGGCTGGATGTATAAACTGCCGGTTCAGGACAGCATACGCGATTGGGTCGGACCCGGTTATCTCGGGTCATTCTATGATGCATATGATCCGGGAGCCAGAAAACTTTTCTGGAGTCAGATCAACGATCATTATATGCCCCTTGGTATCGATGCCTGGTGGATGGACGCTTCCGAACCAAATATCCGAGACTGTACGGATATTCAGTATAGGAAAGATCTTATCACGCCGACTGCATTGGGCCCCTCTGCAAAATATTTCAATGCCTATGCCCTCATGAATGCCGATGCTATTTACAACGGGCAGCGCGGTGTGGATCCTGACAAGCGTGTGTTCTTACTCACCCGTTCCGGATTTGCCGGCCAGCAGCGTTATTCTACCGCTACATGGAGCGGCGATATCGCCACACGTTGGGAAGACATGAAAGCGCAGATTTCTGCGGGACTCAACTTCTCGATGAGCGGTGTGCCCTGGTGGACAATGGATATCGGTGGTTTCTGTGTGGAAGACCGCTATGTAAAGGCACAACAGGAATATCTTGCAAAAGGTATCGAAAATCCGGATCTTAAAGAGTGGCGTGAACTCAACACCCGCTGGTATCAGTTCGGTGCATTTTCACCACTCTTCCGTGCGCACGGACAATGGCCTTACCGCGAGATTTTCAACATAGCTCCCGAAAACCATCCTGCGTATCAGTCAGTGGTCTATTATACCAACCTTCGCTATGATATGATGCCATATATCTACTCGCTCGCAGGCAAGACTCATTTTGATGATTATACCGTGATGCGTCCGATGGTTATGGAATATACAGCCGATCCTGCCACACGCAGCATTCAGGATCAGTTTATGTTTGGCAATGCGTTCCTTGTGGCTCCGGTCTATAAATACAATGCAAGAAACCGAGAGGTTTATTTTCCAAAAGGTTCCCTTTGGTATGATTTCTACACAGGTAAAGAAGTTTCAAAAGGAGGGGAGACAAAAGTTGTCGATGCGCCCTACGACAGAATGCCTCTGTTTGTCCGTTCCGGGGCGATAGTTCCATTCGGACCCGAAATTCAATATGCGGATCAAAAACCTGCAGATGAGATCACTCTTTATGTTTATTGTGGGGAAAACGGGGAGTTTACCCTGTATGAAGATGAGAATCTCAATTATAATTATGAGAAAGGAGCTTATTCAAAGATTCCTTTCACATACGACGATAATTCCGGGCTTCTTACAATAGGGGAGCGTGAGGGTGAATTTCCGGGAATGCTTAAAGAAAGAACATTTAATATAATAAAGGTATCGGAAGAAAACCCTGTGGGTTATACCCGTGGATCCAAAGGTAAAGAAGTGAAGTATTCAGGTTCAAAAATAGAAATCAAAATTTAAGTTTTCACCAGAATCCATTTGTTTTAACGAGTTTAATTGATTTTAATATTTAATTGTAACCAGATTAGAGTTGGTTAAATGAAAAAGAAAGTTGTAAGTTTTCTCATGGCTTATTTAATCCTCCTCGCCTGCGCTGTGAATGTGCGGGCGGGAGGTGACAGCCGTGCTGTTTCGTTTGACAAAGGGTGGAAATTTACATTGAGCGACCAATCCGGTTATTCCTCCCCCGGATTCAACGATAAATCATGGCGATCTTTAGATCTTCCACACGATTGGGCGATTGAAGGGGACTTTAGTGAAGACAATCCTTCCGGCACGGGAGGAGGTGCTTTGCCCGGAGGCGTCGGTTGGTACCGCAAGACGTTCACCCTGCCTTCCGGTCTGAAAGGGAAGGAGGTCTATATAGATTTTGACGGGGCATATATGAATGCCACGGTCTATATCAACGGACATGAACTCGGCACACGTCCATATGGTTATGCATCTTTCAGCTATGATCTGACACCCTGGCTCAAGCCCGGAAACAACGTTATAGCCGTCAGGGTAGACAATGCCGAACAACCCAATTCACGGTGGTATAGCGGCTGCGGTATCTATCGGCATGTATGGTTGCGGGTGCTTGATCCGGTGCATGTAGCCCAATGGGGTACTTTTGTGCGTCAGGATAAGGTGACCGATGAGGCTGCAGACATAACTGTGGTAACAAATGTAGAAAACAATGGAAAAAAAACGGTAAAAGCTATCTTGCAGACCGATGTGATTTCTCCGGCAGGGAAAGTGGTGGCGAAGGGTTCGCAGCCTGTTTCTATCAGGGCAGGGGAAAAGACTGAGATTAGTCAACCGTTGTCTGTTGCCGATCCCGATCTGTGGTCAGTAAAATCCCCGTCGCTTTATACGGTGGTCAACCGTCTGGAAGTGGATGGTCAGACAGTGGATTCATATGAGACAAAAACCGGATTCCGCTATTTTGAGTTTGATCCGGAGAAAGGATTCTCCCTCAATGGGGAAAGAATGAAGATCAATGGAGTGTGTCTGCATCATGATGCGGGGGCTTTGGGAGCGGTTGTCAACGGGGCGGCGATAGCCCGCCAATTGCGAATCATGAAAGATATGGGCGCGAATGCCATCCGTTCATCCCACAATCCTCCCGCCCCCGAACTTCTCGAACTCTGCGATTCTATGGGACTGATGGTTATGGATGAGACATTTGACATGTGGCGCAAACAGAAAACGTCTCACGACTATGCCCGTTATTTTCCGGATTGGCATGAGAAAGATTTGACCGATCTGATCGTGCGAGACAGAAATCATCCTTCCATTATTATATGGAGCATCGGTAATGAGGTGCTCGAACAGTGGAGCGATGCCCAAGCCGACACCCTTTCACTTGCGGAGGCAAACCTGCTTCTCAATTTCGGACACGGAAAAGAGATGCTTGCGGAGGAAGGCGCCCCGATGTCGGTCAATTCTTTGTTGACAAAGAAACTTGCAGACATGACCCGGGAACTTGATCCCACCCGTCCGGTCACTGCAGGATGCAATGAGCCCGATCCCGGCAATCATCTGTTCCGTTCAGGGGCGCTCGACATCATCGGATTCAATTATCATGACGACTGGTTTAAGGATGTTCCCCAAAATTTTCCGGGCAAACCGTTTATTGTGACAGAAAGTGTTTCGGCACTTCAGACACGAGGGTATTACCGCATGCCTTCCGACAGCATGTATGTATGGCCTGAACGCTGGGACAAACCGTTTTATGAAGAATCATTTTCATGTTCTTCATATGACAATTGCCACGTCCCGTGGGGGAATACGCATGAAGGTACAATGCGTCATGTGGAAGACAATGATTTCATAACGGGGCAGTTTGTATGGACAGGGTTCGACTATCTCGGGGAGCCCACGCCTTTCGGCTGGCCGGCGAGAAGTTCGTATTTCGGTATTGTTGATCTTGCGGGAATCCCCAAAGACTCATATTATATGTATCAGAGCCGTTGGCGTCCCGATCTTGATGTGCTCCATCTTTTCCCGCATTGGAATTGGAAAGAGGGTGAGGATGTCGATGTATGGGCATACTTCAACAATGCTGATGAAGTGGAACTATTCCTCAACGGAGAGTCGCTCGGTGCAAAGAGACCGGAGAAGGGCTCTTATCATGTCTGGTGGAGAGTGCCGTTTGCCCCAGGAGAACTTGTGGCTGTCAGCCGGAAGGATGGCAAGGAGGTCAAACGGGCTTCCATGAAGACAGCTTCCGAACCATACGCAATAAGACTTACTCCCGACCGTTCCGAAATCAGTGCTGACGGGTCTGATCTCAGCTATGTCACTGTAGAGGTGATTGACAAAGACGGGAATCTATGTCCTCTTGCTGAAAATGAAATCACATTTGAAGTTGAGGGGGCAGGCTTCAATGCCGGAGTAGACAACGGTTCCCCGATTTCTTTGGAGCCGTTCAAGTCTGACAAGCGTAAGGCATTCTACGGCAAGGCTATGCTTATTGTGCAGAATGATGGAGAAAAGGGAGATATCAAAGTGAATGCCACTTCACCCGATTTAAAAGAATCAACAGTGACTATCAAAAGCTTATAATCAACAATGAAATAATCGGCAATGAAACTAACAAATTTATTGATGGCAATGACTATGGCGACAGGCGTCTCTGCTGCAACCGACGAGACACCGATATATCTTGATCAAAAAGCTCCGATCGAGCAGCGAGTGGAAGATGCACTTTCGCGAATGACTCTTGAAGAGAAAGTGGCTTTGTGTCACGCACAGGGAAAATTCTCTTCAAAAGGTGTGGAACGGCTCGGAATTCCCGAAATATGGATGAGCGACGGTCCCCACGGGGTGCGTGCGGAAATCAATTGGAATGATTGGGGCTATTCAGGCTGGACCAATGATTCAATCACCGCTTTCCCGGCATTGACAGCTCTTGCAGCAACCTGGAACCCTCAGCTCTCAGCCCTTTACGGGAAGAGTGTCGGGGAAGAGGCGCGCTATCGGGAAAAGGATGTGTTGCTCGGACCCGGTGTGAATATATACCGCACTCCTCTCAACGGACGCAATTTCGAATATATGGGAGAAGATCCCTATCTCGCCGGTGAAATGGTGGTGCCTTATATACAGGAACTGCAAAAGAATGGTGTCGCCGCCTGTGTGAAGCATTTCGCACTCAACAATCAGGAAAAATGGCGCGGGACTGTCGACGTGGAGCTCAGCGACCGTGCTCTTTATGAAATATATCTCCCCGCATTCAAGAAAGCTGTTCAGGATGGTGGCGCATGGTCTATCATGGGTGCATATAACCAGATATGGGGGCAACACTGTTGTCACAATGAACGGCTTCTCAATGATATACTTCGCGGAGAATGGGGCTTTGACGGTGCTGTCATAACAGACTGGGGTGGGGCACATGATACTGATCAGGCTGCCCTTAACGGTCTTGATATAGAGATGGGTTCTTATACCAACGGACTCACCAGCGAAAGCATGTTCGGGTATGACGATTATTATCTTGCCAATCCATATCTTGAAAAGATCAGGAAAGGGGAATTGCCGGAAAGTACTGTAAATGATAAGGCACGCAATATACTGCGTCTTATATTCCGCACCGCCATGAACTCCGACAAACCGTTCGGTTCAAAATGTACGCCGGCACACTATGCCGCCGCGAAACAAATTGGTGACGAATCAATAATTCTGTTGAAAAACAGCGGTATCCTTCCTCTTGACGGGTCAAGATACAAAACTATCCTGGTGGTCGGTGATAATGCCGTGAGGCGTCTTACCGACGGGGGAGGGTCGTCGGAACTTAAACCGAAAGATTATATATCTCCGCTTTCCGCACTTCAGGATCTTTATGGCGACAAGGTGAAATATGCTCCCGGATATGCATGCGGAAGGACTCTTTATGAGGCTGAAGACACAATACCTCAGGAAGAGCAAGACAGATTGCGTGCGGAAGCTGTGGATATGGCTAAGGATGCGGATGTAGTGATATATATCGGAGGACTTAACAAAAACTCATGGCAGGATTGCGAAAGTACAGACCGCCGCGAATATGAACTTCCTTTCGGGCAGAATCAGCTTATCGGAGAATTGATCAAGGTCAATCCCAATATCATTATTGCCAACATTTCCGGAAACGCTTATGAAATGCCTTGGGTAAATGATGTGCCGGCAATCCTGCATGTATCATATCTCGGCACAATGGGTGGTGCCAGTATCGCCGATGTCATTGCGGGCAATGTCAATCCTTCCGGAAAGCTCCCTTATTCTATTCCGGTCAGACTTCAGGATTGCGGAGCAAACTCGTTTGGGGAAATCTCTTATCCGGGAATAGAAAGCGGAGACACAGATGTGGTTGCAATCCCTGGTTCCGTTATAGAGGGGGGAAAGAACCCGAAACAGAAATATATGGAAGATATCTTTGTCGGGTATCGTTGGCACGATACAAAGAAGATTCCGGCGCTTTTCCCTTTCGGACACGGATTGAGCTATACCGAGTTTGAATACGGAAAACCAGTGGTGTCGGGCTCAGTGTTGGGGGAGAATGGTAAAATAACAGTAGAAGTGCCTGTGACCAACAAGGGAGCGAAAGAAGGAAGCGAGACTGTAGAACTCTATATCTCAGATCTCAAGTCGTCACTTCCTCGTCCTGTAAAGGAGCTTAAAGGATTCGCAAAGGTTAAACTTGCCCCAGGTGAAACCCGGAGCGTTAAATTTGATGTCACTCCGGAATCTTTGAAATTCTTTGACGACAAGGCTCACGCATGGGTGGTTGAGCCGGGTAAGTTCAAGGCTCTTGTAGGAGCATCGTCAACAGATATCCGACATACTATTCCGTTTGAATATAAATAATGTGACTATACCTGCATTTTGGCTTTAGAGCCTACAGTTCAAAATAAAACGGCAATGGAAACGTTTCCATTGCCGTAATTTATTTTTGACGGTAGATTTTCCGGTGTCTTTCCCTTCATTGTTTGTCTTCGATCCCAAGCTTGACTTGCTCTGCAATCTGTTTCATCCCTTCTACATTGGGATGACCGGCTGTTTTGCTTATGTCATTGAGAAGGATATATTTTACATTGTAATGATTGCATGCCTCGATAATTGATGAAGTTATCTCCGGTTTCAAACCGTCGTTGACAATGTATACGATATCAGTGTTGGGATATCTGTCGACCACGTGCGACAGCATATAAGACAGGGCGGGACGGAATGATTTCAGTTGTTCGTCAGTCCAGCCGTCCCATACGAAATTTCCAATAGGGGAGTTTGCCCAGGAATCATTTGTGGCGCCGAATATGAAAAGAATGTCAGGACTTCCCAGATTATCCATTCTTGAGATAAAAGACCTGTCAGTGTAATCTTCCCCGTTGTATCCGGTGTTGCAGATTGTGGATCCGGAGAAAGAATTGTTTTTTTCAAGTCTGTAGCCGTTTTCAGAAATGAATCTGTGCCACCATGTTTGCCTGACGTTATTGACGTCTGTAAGTTTCGGATCCGGTTTTTTGAAATACCAGAGAGCATTCCCGGCAGGTTCGACAAAAGATTCAAAAGTGGAATATGAGTCACCAAGAACGGATACTCCCTTGCGGCTTTGAGACATGCATGTCAATGAAATTGCCATAAAAATGGCAATACATACTACGGATTTCAGTTTGTGGAAATGATTCATGAGATATTGATCGTGTTAAAGAATTTCATTGTTTTTACTTCAATACAAAATTAAATAAAAAAACTGAGATTAATTGATAAACCGTGTTATAACATACATTTGAGATGACTCGTGAGATATCGCATTGCGATGTCACACGAGTCATCTTTTAGCCGGGCTATTATACAATAAAAGAGAGAGGCAAGTATCACACATCCCTCTCTCTTAATGAAGCTGCCAACCTTTTTATGGCGAATAAAATATAGTTAAAAATTTTTCTGCGGAGCTGCCATCTTTTGATATCAGTTTTGCCGGAGATTTGATTTAGCCAGGACCTGATTTTTGCATCCGTGACTACCGATGAGAATATTACACTCCCGCATCTGCATATCTAAAAGGAAAAGTAAACAACTTCAATTGTTAGATACTCAAATTATATTTACGTATGATAATTATCGGTTGTTGTCAGGAAGTTCATCCACACTAATAGCCTTATTGTAGTTGAACTCGCTGTTTGGAACAGAAATACGCCATCCGCACTTTTCAGACGGAGCGAAATCTTTCGCGAGGTTATGCTGATAATTGCCTGAGGTAGGATCGTTGGCTTTCCATTCGTTGCGGTGCATTGTAGTGTTCCAACGCTTATAGTCAAACCATGTGAAGCCTTCTCCCCACAACTCTATGTGGCGGTAGGCTTTAAGTTTGGTAAGAAGCTCTTCTCCAGCCTCTGTGCAAGTGAAATCGGGGTCGCGATAATCTTTATTGATCTCAATCATGATTTCACGGGCACTGTTCTCATCGCCAAGCATGAATGCAGCCTCCGCTTCAAGATAAGCCATTTCGGAAGCACGCATGAATGGATACTGGTTTGTTGCGAACGTGTCTACGCCCCACCATTTGTACTGAAGACCTGCCACGAGGTATGGCGCTGCATAATACGGACGGCATATTCCGTCGGTGAAAGCACTTGTCAAAGGCATTGAAGCATCGTTCCAATCAGGAAGGATATCAGAGTCGCATGCGTAATCGTTGACAAAATTCACCATGCTTTGATTTTCGCCCGTATTGATAGTCACTGTTGATGCCGCCACTATCGTTGGGTCGAAGAATGAATCATCAGTCAGATTATGTTCGGCAGCGAGTTCCGGATGAAGTGCAAAGAATCCGGGTGCCATATACATCCCCTTGCGGCAGTCTGTCTGAGGAATAGCACGGTATAGATCGAAATCGATGCCGCAGCTGACACCCCAGGAATGTACAGTCCAACCGTTGCAGCCATATGTGCCGCCATGACCGTCGTAGTATATACCTTCGCTCTGGAACCATGTTGCCCACATATATTCCTCATTGGCGGTTATAAATCCTCCCTTGGAATATTGACGTGCCGACATGATTGGATAACCCTGGCGTGCGGCGCGCGCCTCGTCGCGCATGGTCTGATAGTCGAGCTTAATTGCAGCAGCTCTCGCTTTAAGTCCGTGTGCCACGTTTACATTCGGAGTCCAGATGAGTTGATCGCCATATGAAGTGCCGTTGAAAAGAGCGATCGCGTCATCGAGGTCTTTATAGATTTGTGTCATCACTTCACCTGTGGTAGAGAAAGGAACGTCGATGTCAACACCGTTAAGACGGAGCACGACACCCGAATTTTCTGCACCATTGTTTGAATCCTGCCACCGCGGACCATATACCTGAAGCAATTTGGTATAGAAGTGACCGCGGAGAGTGAGGCAGACAGCCTTGATGAAGTCTCTCTGTGCTATTTCGGCGTCGTCTGATACCGGAATATTATCGATCCCGTCAAGCACCTGGTTCGCAGCGCTGATAACACCGTATGCGTATACCCACATATAGTTTGCCATCATAGATGTCTGGCTTCTCATCTGGGTCCAGTCGGAGATGTTGGCGGCATACACGTTCCATATGCGGTCATGATATGTGTTGCCTGGAGCCTCGCCATACATTATGTTGTAATATGGCTCTCCGCATGTGTTGTTCCATCCCGGATAATCGCGCATCTGGCGATACATTGAGCTGCATGCACCCTGCATGGCATAAAGAGCCCCGTCGAGAGTGGTTGCCACGTCGGCTTTAGAGATGCTTGTGATGGGAGCCTCCTCAAGATAGTCGTCAGAGCAGGAGGTCATTGCCGGAATGACCGCGGAAACCGCAAGCATTCCTGCCATCGCTTTTACGAATATATTCTTTTTCATAATGTTTTTCCTTAAAAATAATTATTAGAAACCTGCAGTGAGCTGGAATGAGAATACTCGAGCCTGTACAAAAGTATCACCCTGGTCACCGGAGAAGTTGTACAACGGATTTATACCCTTGCGGGAGGTGGTTGTAAACACATTGTCAATAAATACCCCGAGATTGAGTTTTTTAAGTTTCATGGCGCTTGTCCATGCTTTGGGGAAATCATAGCTCAGGTTGATGTTCTTGAGAGTAAGGTAGCTTGCGCTTGTGAGCCAACGGTCTGAACCTGCGTTATTATAGTTAGACTGGTTGGTGTTGTTTGCCTGCGGCACACCCTTGGTATCCACACGCTGCGAGAACGGACTGTCTTCTGTCACTCCGGCGGGGGCTTCTGTCCAGCTTTTGAGAATATCCTTGTGGAATGTATGTGCAGATGTAGATGTCATGGTTCCCATAAGTCCGGAATATCCGCTGTCATAGATTTTTCCGCCGAGCGAATAAGTGAAGAGCAGACCGAGGTTGATACCCTTCCAAGAAAGGCTTGTTCCAAAAGAACCATAGACTGTCGGAAGTGTTGATCCGAAGAATTTTCTTGTAGCGTATGCAGTGTCGGTGGTATAAGGTTTGCCGTCGATCATTACAAGAGCTCCTGCTGCTTCAGCTTTCTTGAGGTTGTTGTCATACAGGTTCTGTGCATATTCTTCGTCCCATATCCAACGGAATCCGTCATCGGCACGTTTTTCCCATTCGTGGGCGCCTTCAAATTCGATTGCATAAAGCGAACGTCCGGTAAGACGGTCTACACCTACCCAATCGTATGTGTACATTTCATAGCGGCTCTTCCCTTCAATAAGTGCCGGGTTGCCGTATACGTTCTCATGGTTAGGGATTTTTACCACTTTGTTTTTGATAAATGTAGCATCAGCATTCATTCTCCAGGTGAAGTCGGGTGTGCGGATAATGTCACCGCCGATAGAGATTTCCCATCCTGTGTTACGCATGGTACCCATGTTTCTGAGCACAGTAGTGGTTGTACCGCCCCAATTGGATGCAAAAGAAGGAGGATTGCTGACCTTATAGAGGAGGTCGGCATTGTCTTTTAAGAAATATCCTATAGAGAAATTCAATCTGTTGTTGAACAGGTTTCCTTCCAAAGCAACGTCAAGAGTGTTGGTGCTTTCCCATTTCACATCGGGGGCTGCAATTTGTCCGGGATAATATATCACCTGTCCTTCCGGAGTATAACCGATCTTGTTGTAAAGGCTCCAGTAAGCGTAATATCCGGCGGCGGCATCGCTGCCCACGGTGCCGTATGCGGCACGCAGTTTCAGATAATCGATCCATGTAAGATCTTCCATGAATTTTTCTTTGCTGATAATCCAGCTTGCACCTACACTCCAGAATGTACCCCAGCGTGAGTCTTTTGCAAATCGTGAAGTTCCGTCGCGGCGTATTGAAGCTTCACCAAAATATGTTTGATCATAGTTATAGCGCACGCGCCCAAGATAGGATTCGGTCTTTACGTTGTAAGCATCTGAACCGTAAGATTCGTTTGCACTGAAATTGCTCAATGTGTAGACACCCTCACGGATCATACCTTTGTTGTTGACATAATCATAAACGTATGATTTGCTGTAGTTCTCGTGGTCAAGAAGAACGTCGATATGATGCTTCCCGTAATCATGTGCCCAATTTAGTGTCTGGAAGAATGTGTGGCTGTAGGAACGCCAGGTCTCGAGAGAGAGACGACCTCCGATCGAACCGTTGGCATCACCTACTTCAGGATTGCTGAATGAGGTGGTTGTGCCATGATCACGCCACATGTTTCCTCTAACGGTAAGTTCGAATCCGTAGGGAAGCACTGCGGTTCCATAGATTGATGCGTCAACCATAATGCCGGTGTAGCGTTCGAAGTCATGCTCCATCAGATAACCGGGATTAAACCTTGTCTGCGGATAAGCAGCGTCGGTGTTCCAGATAGGTTTGCCGTTGTTGTCGTGCATGATATTGCCGTTTTCGTCATGCTGATAATACGGCAGTGAGGGCGCCACATTTACCATTGCAAACGGGTTTGACATGCTTCCCATGCCGAACTGATTGCTGTTCTGGTTCTGATATGTAGCCATGATATTGGCACCGAACTTTAAATAACTTACCGGGTTGTAATTCGCGTTCATTCTTCCGTTGTATCGCTCAAACCCTGTGTTTTTTGTATAGCCTTCCTCATTAAGGTAGGAAATTGAAGTGAAGACGTTGTATTTCTCGCCTGCTGCTGTTGCGTTGAGGTTATATTCCTGTCTGTAGCCTGTACGAGACATTGCGTCCCACCAGTCAAGGTCGTTAAAACCGGGGAGAGGTCTTACTCCTGCGCGAATCTTGCCGTTGCTGTCAAATATTTCTGTGGGATCTTTCCCATAAATATTGTAGACATTGTTGTCGCTGTAAAATGCCTTTATCGCTTCAGCTGTCGCGTCAGCTTTCGACAGGCTTGAGTTGGCGCCCATACGTCCGTATACACCTGCCTGAAGCGCAGTCTCCATATATTCGTTAAGTGATACGCGATCGTAGAATGGAAGACCACGTGTATACATACCCTGTTTTACGGAAAGTGTCACGTCGACAACTCCTACATTCTTGGCACGTTTGGTAGTCACGAGGATAACACCGTTTGCACCCTTGGCACCGTAAAGCGCACAAGATGCCGCATCCTTCAACACAGATATGCTTTCAACATCATTGGGGTTAAGGTCAGCCATTCCTCCTGTAAAGACCACTCCGTCTACAACATACAAAGGAGATGTCACACCATTTACCGTATTGATACCACGGATAAGGATAGAGGGGTTTGATCCCGGCGATCCGGTTGAATTATAAACCTGTACACCAGGGGCGTTCCCTTCAAGGGCTGCTGTGACAGTGGTCACAGGGCGCTTTTCTATATCGTCAGAATTGACAACCGCCACAGAACCTGTCAATGATTCCTTTGAGGCAGTACCATAAGCTACGACCACGACATCATCAAGACTTGTGGAAGACGATTTAAGTTTGATTGTCATGTTGTCGGACAAGGCGACCTTTACAGTGACGTATCCAACATACGAAACTTGGATCTGATGTACATTCGCGGGAACAGTGACGGCAAATTTTCCGTCGATATCAGTGGCTACACCCTGACCGCCTCCAATAGGCATTACCGTTACTCCGATCAGAGGCTCATTGTTGTCTGCCTCCAATACTGTACCATGATACGTACGCGTCTGAGCCAATACTGACCAGCTGCACGCTATCAGCGTCATCATGATCAAAAACAATTTTCTCATACTTTAATGATTTTGAGATAAGTTATTATTGAAGTATTATTTATCCAGCTTCATGAAATCCTTTTCCTATTCTATTTCGCATTTAGGACTTGATCGGTATCAGATTTAATAGTTAGGTTTAAGGTTGCAGATGCGAGGTAAATAAAAGTTAATTTTAATTTCAAAAATTAAATTCAGCCCAAATGTAGTACAAAAAATTTAAATAATAAAAAATAAAACAAATTTTAAGCAATTTTAACATTAAATTCTGTGAATGACATATTAGTATGAGCGAATGAAACTCTCTAAATATATTATTTAATTGATATTTGCATGATTTTGGAATTCGGTAATATACAGCCTGTTGTGAGGTGCCGTTGTTGATACCTTTGAGACTTACGGAAACTGTAGGATGCTTTTTAATTATAGTTGGATGGGTAAATATGTGTGTTATAGATGGATAACTAAAATATTTTATGGTGTGATAATAACTTATCTCATAACA
>JAIDJJ010000033.1 GCA_029052265.1 Muribaculaceae bacterium | reverse complement strand
TGTCCTTCTGTTTATTCTCCCTATGTCCTTCTGTCCTTCTGTTTTTATTCTCCCTATGTCCTTCTGTCCTTCTGTTTTTATTCTCCCTATGTCCTTCTGTTTATTTTATGTTGGCAATCGCGCGACGGATACGGGCTATAACCTCATCCTTCGGCATAAGTTCGGTGATGTCAAACATATGGGGACCGCGGCATGCACCGACCACTGCAAGACGGAAAGCATTCATGACATTACCGAGGTGATACCCTTTCGAGGCTATCCAGTCAAGCACGATTTTCTCTGCATTTGCAGAAGTCATGTCATCAATCCTCTCAAGCACACCGATCAGCTCCTCCATTATGGCAGGCGTTTCAGCACTCCAGCGTTTTTTCACATCCTTTTCAGCATATGTTTCCGGAGCCCTGAAAAAGAAATCACCCTGAGTCCACAGATCGCCTATAAGCTCTGCACGACCTTTAACCATACCTACAGCCTTGGCCACATATGCAGGGTCGGCGTTTTCTATTCCGTTCTCAGCAAGCACCGGCACCATAAGGGTGGCAAGGAGATCATTGTCGGCTTTCCCTATATATTCATGATTGAACCAGATCCCCTTCTTATAATCGAATTTTGCACCGCTCTTGGAACAATGCGCGAAAGAGAACTTACGTATCAGATCGTCCATGCTCATCATCTCGCTGTCGTCACCCGGATTCCAGCCGAGAAGAGCGAGGAAATTCACAACCGCCTCCGGAAGATAACCCTTCTCACGATATCCGGACGAAATTTCTCCTGTCGCAGGGTCTTTCCATTCAAGCAGGAAGACAGGGAAACCGAGTTTGTCTCCGTCTCTCTTGGAGAGCTTGCCGTTGCCTACAGGTTTGAGAAGGAGCGGAAGATGCACGAACTGCGGCATTGTGTCAGACCATCCGAACGCTTCATAAAGCAATACATGCAGAGGGGCTGACGGCAACCATTCCTCTCCACGTATCACATGGCTAACCTCCATAAGATGGTCGTCAACTATATTGGCAAGGTGATAGGTGGGAAGATTGTCGGCGCTCTTGTACAACACTTTGTCGTCAAGGATATTGCTGTTGACCGTAACTTTTCCACGAATAATGTCGTCCACAACCACTTCGCGGTCAGGTTCTATTTTAAAACGCACCACATACTGTGCGCCATCAGCTATCAGCCGGTCAACCTCCTCCTTCGGAAGGGAAAGCGAGTTGCGCATACCGCCACGTGTATGGGCGTCATACTGGAAATTGGGGATGGACTGACGTGCTGCCTCAAGTTCCTCGGGAGTATCGAAAGCGATGTATGCCTTTCCCGCATCCAGAAGCTTTTCTACATACTCCTTGTATATTTCGCGACGCTCGCTTTGGCGATAGGGACCGAACGCCCCACCCTCGCGAACACCTTCGTCAAAGTTTATGCCGAGCCAATGAAGGGCATCGTTGATATATTCTTCCGCACCGGGCACAAAACGCCGGCTGTCCGTATCCTCTATACGCAGGATCATGTCGCCACCGTTCTGACGGGCAAAAATATAATTATACAACGCCGTGCGGACGCCCCCGATATGAAGAGGTCCCGTGGGCGACGGTGCGAATCTAACTCTTACTTTGCGTTCCATATATTGCTGTATTGATCGTTATTGTTGTTCTTAATTCTATTTATACTTACCCTTCCATTCAAGCGAAATCTCCGGTTTTAGAAAGAGTTTTATTATATTGTAGTTGTCTACATCCATATACTCCCCTACCGTGAGACGCGCGGAAAGCGAGTCGCTGTCTGCCGAAGCGCCGTAAGCTACAGTCGGGAACGGAATCATCTCCCTGATCTCCTTCATCGAGGTCAACGATCCTTTGGGGATATCAAAAAATCTTGACAGATCCGGTGCACTGAAATATTTCCCCGTGTCGAGGTGCGAACCGTTCTCGTCATAGAAATCTATCTGGCTGTCTTCCGCCTGAGATTCTCCACCCACCGTATATACAGACATGACCACCTTCCCTTTTTTTACAGGAAGCACCTTCAGTTCCAGGGTGCTTACAGGAGTGACACGCACCTTAAGATAACCGGGAGTGACACTCTCAAGCCAGGAAAGACCTTCCATGGCATTTGTCGCCTTATATACGCTGTCGGCATCCCAATAGTCGAGCATGTCAAGACGGGTGGTTTTCTTAAGGATTTCGAGTGCCGGACTCTGCAGTTCCACAAAAAGGTCGCGCACCTCAAACTCCTTCTTCGAATCATCTCCCTCAGCCGCAAGACAGGGGAAAACGGCGAAGACGGCAAACGCCATCACCGCCATTATCCTCAATACCGGCATCATGTTATTTTTTCTTTTTATAAAAGATTTCATAACTTCCATTATACTCTGCTTTCTTTCCCTTTTTACCCTTCTTTTCTTTTTTCTCTTTCTTCTCCTTTGCGCTCTTTTCCTTGCGCGACTTTCCGGAGCGGACTGTTTCCTCCTTTTCCCCCTTGCGTCTGCGCTTTTCACGCCTGTCGCGTGCCTCGCGTGCATAATCACGGTCGGAAGCAATCTCGGGACGTATGACCGTGCCGAAGAAATCCACGTTTTTCAACGCGTCTATCACTTTGCGGGCATCGTCTTTCCTGACGTCAAAAAGAGTATACTGCGGCAGAAGGTCTATTCTCCCTATCTCAGGCTTAGATCCCTGGGCGTTTCGGTTGATAAGTTCCATGAGGTTACCCGGGAAAAAGCCCTGCGCCTTCCCTACATTCACCATCAGGCGCTCATAGCCCTCTTCCGCCACACGACGGTCCTTGTCTTTCTTGGAATCGCCTCTGCCGCGCCCTTTCTCTTTTCCTTCACCTTTCTCGGGAGCATTAAGATCTATGTCCGGCATATTCTGATAATATTGGAGCAGGCGGTTGAATTCAAGGGAAAGAATACGTTTGAGAAGATCCTCCTCAGAAAGCCACTCAAGTTTTTTCTTAACTCCCGGAAGATATTTTCCTATTTCAGATTCATTTACCTGAACCCTCTCAAGCTGGTCGGCAAGATTATAAAGCTGTTTCTCTATAATATGTTCAGGGCTCGGCACCTTCTTGTACTCAAACTCCTTACCTATTTTCTTCTCTATTTCACGAAGTTTGCCACGCTCACGGGAATGTATGATCGCCACAGACACGCCGGTCTTGTTAGCCCTGCCGGTACGACCTGAACGGTGGGTGTAGACAGCCACGTCATCAGGTAGCCCGTAATTGATCACATGTGTGAGATCGTCCACATCAAGACCACGCGCCGCAACGTCGGTGGCAACAAGAAGTTGCGTCACATGATCACGGAATTTCTTCATGGCGAGGTCGCGCTGTGCCTGTGAAAGGTCGCCATGCAGACAATCCGCATTATATCCGTCGGCAATAAGCTTGTCGGCAATCTCTTGTGTCTCCTTGCGTGTACGGCAGAAGATTATGCCATAGATGTCCGGATTATTGTCAGCCACACGTTTCAGTGCAAGATATTTGTCGTGAGCTTTCACCATATAATATATATGGCGCACATTTTTCGACCCCTCGTTTTTATTCCCGGCAACAAACTCCACCGGGTTATGCATAAATTCTTTTGCAATCCCGGCAATCTCCTTGGGCATAGTCGCGGAGAACATCAGCATCTTGCGTTCGTCGGGCACATGCGTCAGTATCTCACGGATATCGTCAAGGAAGCCCATGTTGAGCATCTCGTCTGCCTCATCAAGTATGACGGTATGCACATCTGATAGATGCACCTCACCACGTTTGATAAGGTCGATCAGACGCCCCGGGGTAGCCACTATCACCTGCACCCCTTTTCTGAGAGTGCGGATCTGGCTGTCGATACTTGAGCCCCCATATACAGGAAGAATCCTCAGGTTGTCGATATATTTTGAGAAATCCGCGAGATCGCCCGCTATCTGCAGACACAATTCACGGGTAGGGGCTATAATCAGTGCCTGGGGCACATTTTTGTCGGGGTTTATGCGCTGAAGCACAGGCAGTCCGAATGCCGCCGTCTTTCCTGTGCCTGTCTGGGCAAGTCCGACCACGTCGCCGTCTTTTTCAAGAAGATGCGGAATGACCATCTCCTGGATGGGCATCGGGGATTCAAAACCAAGTTCCCCGATAGCTTTAAGCAACCGCGGTTCAACACCAAGATCCTCAAATGATCTTGCTACATTATTTTCGTCCATATTTATAAAATTTTCGCCTCGCGAAAGGATTATTTGGGTTATCGGGTTATGAGGTCATTCCATCCGCATTGTCCGTCACAAGCCGCATGACCGGCCCACAACCCGTTTAACCTTATAACCCTCAACTATCACAGATAGTTGAATTTCATGCAAAGGTAGTAAATAATTCCCACCCCACCAAACTTGCAAATGTCAATGATTTGTAGTAACTTCGTGACATGAAACGAATTTCTTTATCTTTAGCGGTTTTGCTTTCCGCCGCGGCGTTGCCGGCGACGGACGCATTCGCCTGCACAAACCTTATTGCAGGGAGAAAAGCCACCACCGACGGCTCTGTGTTTATGACTTATTCCGCCGACTCTCACAATCTGTACGGCATGCTCACCCATACTCCCGCGGCGAAACATGCCCCGGGCTCAATGAGAAAAGTGGTGGAGTGGGACACTTCTAAGCCGCTCGGGGAAATTCCGCAGCCTGCGGAAACATATAACGTGGTCGGCAACATCAATGAATTTCAGGTGGCAATCGGAGAAAGCACATGGGGAGGTCACGAGGAACTCACCGACACCACCGGCAATTCCATAATAGACTACGGATCGCTCATTCAGATCGCCCTCGAACGCTCTAAGACGGCAAGAGAGGCGATAAAGGTCATGACCGACCTTGTAGACAAATACGGCTACGCCAGCAGCGGGGAATCTTTCTCTATCGCCGACAAGAACGAGGTCTGGGTGATGGAAATGATCGGCAAAGGTGCCGAAAAGGGTGCCGTATGGGTTGCGGTCCGCATACCCGACGACGCTATTTCCGGACATGCCAACGAACCCCGTATCCGGAAGGTGAATTTCAAGGACAAGGAAAACGTGATGCACAGCAAGGATGTGGTGTCGTTCGCAAAAAAACGCGGCTACTATTCAGGCAAGGACGAGGATTTCTCTTTCGCCGACGCATATTCCTCACACGACGCCTCCACACGCCGAAGCTGCGATGCAAGGGTATGGAGCTATTTCCGCCGTTTTAATAAGGACGCCGACAAATATTTCGCATGGTGCAACCACGATTCCGACGAGCCGATGCCTCTGTATATTATCCCGGAACGCAAGGTAAGTCTCGCTGAAATACAGGAAAGCATGCGCGACCATTATGAAGGAACGCCATACGACATGACATCGGATGTCGGCGCAGGTCCGAACCATGTGCCTTACAGATGGAGACCGATGGATTTCGATGTGGACGGCAACACATACACCATGGAAAGGGCTATTGCCACACAGCAGACAGGATGGAGCTTCGTGAGCCAGACCCGCGCCGACATGCCTGACGAAGTGGGCGGAGTGATATGGTTCGGCACAGACGACACCAACACATCCGTGTATATGCCTTTTTATTGCTGCATGACGGAAGTGCCTGCCGAACTCGCCCCCGGAGATATCAACACGTTCTCTTTCGATTCCAATTTCTGGATGACAAACTGGGTCGCCAATCAGGCATACAACCGTTACGACCTAATGATACCCGACATACGGAAGGTGCAGGGCAACCTTGAAGGGAAATACATTTCATCACGTGAGGCGCGTGAAAAGGAAATGATATCCCTCCTTGAAAAAGGGAACAGGGATGCTGTCGTGGCAAGCGCAAACAAGGAAGGGAAAGAGATTGCGAAAGAAGCCACCGACGCTTATCGTGACCTCGGTCAGTACCTTTTCGTAAAATTCATGGACGGCAACATGAAGAAAACTGATGCGGACGGCAATTTCCTCAGGAATGAACACGGACTTCCCGCATATCCGTCATTCCCGGGATATGACAAAAAATATTACGAAAATATCGTAAAAGAAAACGGAGAACATTTCAAATTGAAAAAATAATCCGCTTGAAAAATGATCCGTACTTCTCCGGAATGACAAGATTCCATGTATTGACATTTTTGTAAGAGTATGTTTACTTTTGGCATAAGTTAAGATTTAGAAAGAGTTTTTGAGGTTGTTTTGAGACTGAGTGAAGGAG
>JAIDJJ010000329.1 GCA_029052265.1 Muribaculaceae bacterium | reverse complement strand
CATCATCTGGGGCACATATAAGAACTGGATTCATAGTTATCGTGACCTTCCGTTGCTCATCAACCAGTGGGCTAATGTGATGCGGTGGGAGATGCGGACAAGAATGTTTCTCCGCACATCGGAATTTCTTTGGCAAGAGGGTCATTGCGCCCATGCCACAGCTGAAGAATCAGAGAAGAGAACCGTACAGATGATCAATGTATATGCTGAATTTGCTGAAAAATATATGGCAATGCCGGTGATCATTGGTGTGAAATCGGAGAACGAACGCTTTGCCGGTGCGGTCAATACCTATACCATTGAAGCTATGATGCAGGATGGTAAGGCTTTGCAGTCGGGAACGTCGCATAACCTTGGTCAGAATTTTGCCAAGGCATTTGATGTGACTTTCATGAATAAGGAGAATAAGCCGGAATATGTCTGGGCAAACTCGTGGGGTGTGTCCACCCGTCTGATGGGTGCTTTGATTATGACGCATTCAGACGACAACGGACTTGTGCTGCCTCCACATCTTGCGCCAATACAGGTAGTGATTGTTCCGATCTACAAAAACAATGAGCAGCTGGCAGAGATTTCAAAAGCGGTAGATCCTATAGTGGCGGAACTTAAAAAGCGAGGAATCAGCGTGAAATATGATGACGCTGACAACCGCCGTCCCGGTTTCAAGTTTGCTGATTACGAACTGAAGGGAGTGCCTGTACGCCTTGCGATCGGGGCGCGTGATCTTGAAAACGGTACAGTGGAGATAATGCGTCGTGACACATTGGAAAAAGAAACTGTCGCTCTTGAAGGTATTGAAGACAGGATAGCCAATGAACTTGAAGACATCCAGGCAAGTCTGTATCAGCGAGCTTTGAAACTACGAGAGGAGCACACTTATAAAGTGGACTCATATGACGAGTTTAAAGAAAAGATTGAAAACGGGGGCTTCTTCCTGGCTCATTGGGACGGCACTGTGGAGACTGAAGAAAAGATCAAGGAGGAGACCAAAGCTACCATACGCTGTATTCCGTTATCGGGGGATGAGGAAGAGGGTGTGTGCATGGTGACCGGAAAACCTTCCAAACGCCGTGTAATTATCGCCCGTGCGTATTGATTTATAGCGGTCTCTTCATCTTTACAAGGATGAAGAGACCGCTTGTTTCATTTCCTCTATACCTTCAATTAGTGATTTCCTGACAAATCAGCTCTCTTCTTGATATAAACAAATTCTTATTTTTAGAATTATTTACATCCAAACTTCATCCATTATGAACATAAAAGGTTCCATAATACTTTTCAGTTTGTTGGCAACTTCTTTCTCCGTGGCATATTCTTCGCCTCTCACGGTGAAAGATTATTGCGCGCCGGGATTTTCTGCACCGAAATCAGTGAAAGATATGACCCCTCTGGCAGACGGGGAATCATATGCGGCGATCAGCGAAGACGGCAAGTCGATCGAGACTTTCAGTTACAAGACAGGAAAAAAGACGGGTGTGCTGTTTAGTATATCCGGTGTCAAAGGAGATATTAAAATTCCTGAATTTGACGGTTATGAGATCAGTGACAATGGAAGGAAGATACTGCTGTGGAACAATGTGAATAAAATTTATCGTCACAGTTTCACTGCAGATTATTACGTATATGACACAATGCGTTCCACTCTTGCCAAGGTGAGTGAGAACGGACCGCAGCGAAATGCAACCATGTCTCATGACGGACGACTCGTGGCATACACCCGTGAAAACAATATCTATGTGTCGAATATAGATTATAAAACAGATATTGCTGTGACAAAAGACGGGGCTGTCAACCGTGTAATCAACGGTTCTCCTGACTGGGGGTACGAAGAGGAGTTTAGTGTGGTCAACACCATGAGATGGAGCGCGGATGATTCTGTATTGGCATTCATAAGGTTTGATGAGTCAAAAGTCCCGACTTATTCATTTGATGATTATCGCAGTTATTGCAGCAGTGATCCCCTTGGCGATCCATATCCGGCGCAATATAAATACAAATATCCGTTGGCAGGTTATCCCAATTCTGTAGTAAGTGTGCATGCGTATAATGTCGACAACAGAGTTGTCAAGAAGATGGATCTGCCTATATCTGAAACGGATTATGTCCCTTCTATGGAATTTGACGGCAACGGGGAGCGTCTGATGGTGATGATCCTCAACAGGGATCAGAATAATCTTCGGCTGTTTAGTGTAAGTCCGGCATCTACAGTCGGAAAGCAGATTCTTACAGAAACCTCTGAGGCATGGTTAAGCCCTAAGGCATATCAAATGGTGAAATACGGAAAGACATCATTCGTCATAGGAAGCGACCGGTCAGGATATCGTCATTTGTATCAATATGATTACAACGGCACATTAAAACGTCAGATTACAAAAGGGGAGTTTTATGTGACAGATTATTATGGTGCCGACCCCCGTACAGGAATACATTACATGCAGACCACATCGCTCGGATCTATCAATAGAAACGTTGCAAGTGTCGATGCCAAAGGTGTATTGAGATTGATGAATAAGGAAGAGGGGACAGCATCTGCAAGATTCAGTAAAAATTTTGCATATTATCTTCTCTCATACAGCAATGCCACTCTTCCCACCCAATACAGGCTTTACAATATAAAAGGAGCGAAACTTGCTGATGTCGAGCTCAACTCTGCGTATGCACAAAAATATGCGGAAGCTCCGAAAATGGAATTTCTAAAGGTTAAAAATGCAGTTGGGGAGGAAATGGATGCATATGTTATAAAACCTTCAGATTTTGACCCGTCGAAGAAATATCCACTTCTTATGACCCAGTACAATGGTCCGGAATCGCAAGAGGTCAAGAACCAATGGAAGATGGGTGGAATGTATTATTTTGCGTCGCAAGGTTATGTCGTGGCATGTGTGGATGGTCGAGGATCCGGATTCCGTAATACGGCATGGACATATTCAGTATATAAGCAACTCGGGATACTTGAAGCACAGGATCAGATTGCCGGTGCAAATTATTTTGCATCGCTCCCTTACATCGACTCTTCAAGGGTGGCATGTTTCGGATGGAGTTATGGTGGTTATATGACATTGATGGAACTTGGGTCTAAGGGCTCTCCGTTTAAGGCAGGGGTGGCAA